>CAYZXH010000006.1:0-38585 GCA_964482405.1 uncultured Desulfurococcaceae archaeon
ACCACACCTGCTTCGATCAAGGGGCTCACGTAAATATCAACGAAACTCCTCAGCTGAGGATATGGGGGGACGTCAACCCCCAAAACAGCTAAGTCTTTCACTATCCTCTCAACGTTTCGAAGCTCGTGCTCAAGCGGAAAACTGCCGACGTGACTACTCCTCATAATACCGACCCAAAATATGAAGTCCCACACAGGGTAATTTAGCTAAGTCTGCTTAGCGAATGTTTCATTAAGTAAACGCTTAACTACTTCAACAACCCTTGACGCGTTTTCAAGTGCTTGCGTGGCGTCTTTTCTCGTGTAGAGTTCCTCCGGGGGAACCCCGATTTCCTCGTCACCATACATTGCCAGCTCCCTCTCTTTTCTTAACGAACGCGATATTGAAGCTAGGTCATCTACGAGTTCTTGAAACCACTGCGGGAATCTTCCCCTTTCCCTCTTTAATAAAGGTCCCACATCATGCCATTTAGGCGGCTCGATCCCAGCCAGCCTCAGAGCGCCCTTCAGAGAAAGCTCGACCGCTTCTTGAGATTGCCTAACCACATACGGGTAATTACCTGAGTCTAATGCTTCTCTAGCGTGTTTTAAGCGTTCCTCAGCTTGCTTAAGATTCGACTTAGCTAACTCAATGTTATTCAATGTTTATCACCTCGCCAACCCTAGAATCTTTTTTAAGGATCCAGTACCATTTCTTGCCGAGCCAGACCCTTTCAGAACCTAGCTTATTTAACTCTTCTTTAAGTCGTAGTAATACGTTCTCGAAGAAAGAGTCTTTATCGTATACTATGACCGCATCCTCAGTCATGTCAAGATATAGTGGGCTTGCTTTCCCGGCCTCCTCCCTAGTCTTAAGTATTGGTGTGATTGAGATAGCGTAACCCTCCGTAAGCAACCTATCAAGTAATGGGTCTATGCTTTCCTCAGCCTTGAGGTACTGAGCTAGTCTCTCAAGACGTGACTTAGGGAGGTCCTCGACGATTATCAGGATATCTAAGTCGCTATCTCTTCTGGCAGTGCTGCGGGCGACGCTACCGAAAACGACAACCGATACTAGTCTCTCGTCAAAAAACTTGAGTAATTCTTTTAGGAGTTCTCCAACGACAGTCTTGTAAGGGTCTCTCAAGTAATCGATGCCCTTCCTGAACACTCTAAACACCGTTCTAAGCATAATTTAAGCTTAACGACAAATAAATAACGCGTTGTACTCTCTCACTCAATAGGGCCTACGTCCTCCCTGCCCTGCCTTAAGCCCTTACCGGCGTACTTCCTCAACCCCTCCCTACCTGAGGTTATCAGCGTGAGTAGGTTCCTACAGTGCTTGACAGTCCTGTCGATAGCTATCTTAGCTAGCTCCTCCTGCGATGTCGCCTCATCTTCGTGCACCGTAACGTCTATGACGTGCTTGTTAGTAGTTAACTGAACTAGCTGAAGAGCTAGGCTAGAGACCACGTAGGAGAGTTTATCCGTTAGTGTTGGACCCACCCAACCTAAGGTTATGACTCCCTCACATTTCTCCTCCTCAATCAACTTCTTAGCGGCTACCGGCACGTCCTTAATTCCCGGCACCGTATACCTTACTACAATCACGCTCGGCAGCAAATCCTTCAGCGTTCTCTCGGCGACGGAGCCCATATCAACTCTTGCGAAGGTAGTGTCAACTACCCCTACTCTCACAGTCATTTAAGTACCTCCATTATGAACCTACCGTTCTCGTAGATGAGCTCGCCGTCCGCAAAGACCTTCCCCTTCTTCATGTCCTTTATCAAGTCCCAGTGAATCGAGGACTTGTTAGTCCCTCTAGTCTTAATATATGAAGCTCCTAAAGCCATGTGGATAGTCCCACCTATCTTCTCATCAAACAAGATTTCCTTAGTGTACCTAGTTATGTCGTAGTTAAGTCCGAAAGCCACCTCACCAACCCTCCTAGCACCCTCATCAGTCTCAAGCATTTTCTTGAGGAACTCGCTACCCAGCTCAGCCTCAGCTTCCACTACCTCACCCCTGTGGAAAACTAACCTAGCGTTCCTCACCTCAACACCTCTCCAAATCGCCGGGAAATCAAATCTTATGACTCCCTCAACTGAGTCTTCGTGAGGTCCTGTGAAGACCTCCCCGCCAGGCATGTTATTCTTCCCGTCATCGTTTATCCAGACCCTACCATCAACCCTAAGCACTATGTCCGTGTCATGACCCACTATCCTCAACTCAGAAACCTTGCTTAAAGCGTCCACGATCCTTTGCTGAGTGTTTGCTTGATTAACCCAAGCGGCCACAGGGTCGTCCTCGTAAAGCTTCAAAGACTTAAAAACGAATTCCTCGTACTCGAGCGGTGACATACCTGCTTCCTGAGCCATAGCTCTAGTAGGGTACGCGGTGACAACCCATCTCAAAACACCTTCGGAATCCCTCCTCATGAATATCTCGGTTAGCTTACGCGTTGCTTGAGCTCTCAACTTAAGTCTCTCAGGATCTACGTTAACCAAGTACTTAGAATGTGTTGAAGACAATATCGAGATCCTCACGTCCACGTTCTCAGTAATATACTCGTCAATCCTCGAGTAATACCTTAGTAACTCCTCCGTAGAGTACTTATAGAATATCTCATTCAATACCTCGTCGTTAATATTCCACCGAGGATAACCGCCCCTCCTAACTATCTCCTTCCATAACTCACGTATGAGGGGGTATGCCTCGTAAGTCGAGTTTACGAGTACCTCATCCCCTTGCTTAACGCTAGTACAATACTCCGTAATCAACCTAGCAAGCTTGCTGAGCACGCGAATACCACCGAGAATTAGTTGAGTCTAGAGTAATAAGGTTTAATTATGTGGTTAAGAAAAACACGGCTTACATGGGATGATTTTTACAGCCAGCCACGCAACTTCATCGCTTTATAGACTCTCTCAACCGCTAAGACGAAGGCGGCGTCACGCATAGTGACTAGCCTATCCTTCCTCTCGTCTTTCAGTTTCTCCCATCTCTCAGCAGCTCTCTTAAAGTTTTTCTCCATTATTGAAGCCAGCCTATTCCTAGTCTCTTCCTCATCCCAGAAATACCATTGGAGATTCTCGACCCATTCCAGGTAAGACATTATGACTCCGCCAGCGTTGGATAGGATATCGGGTACCGCGGCTATGAAGTCTTTCCTGCCATACAGGATCTTCTCTGCTTCAGGGGTTGTAGGCCCGTTAGCTGCTTCAACAATTAACCTAGCCTTCACTTTATTAGCGTTCGCCTCAGTTATCACGTTTTCGATAGCGGCAGGTATTAGTATGTCGGCGTCTACGTAGAGGGACGCGTCAGGATCGCTTATCTTCTCTCCTCTCGGGTAATTAATTACTTTGCCGGTCTCGTTCTTGATTTTCATAGCTAGCTCGACGTCCAGGCCGTCAGGATCGTACACGGTTCCTGAAGTATCGCTCACCGCGACTACCTTAGCTCCGTACTTGCTTGCCCAGTAAGCCGCGTACTGACCCGCATTACCGAATCCGTGAATCGTTATTACCTTACCCTCAAAACCTCCTAACCACTTCTCCGCAGCGGCTTTAGCCGCTACCACGGTGCCGAACCCGGTCGAATATATTCTCACCGGGTTACCCCAGAGCTCCGGGGGCTTGGCCGTGAAGACTCCTGGAACGTTATAGCCTTTCAGCTTACTGTATTCGTCAACCATCCAAGCCATTATCTGGGGGTTCGTGTTAACGTCCGGTGCCGGTATATCGATTTCAGGACCTATTATGGGTGCTATTGCTCTAGCGTAACCCCTGCTCAGCTGCTCTAACTCCCTCATACTCATCTTCTTAGGATCACACTTGACAGCTCCCTTACCGCCACCGTACGGTATCCCAGCCAATGAGTTCTTTAAGGTCATGCCGAGAGCTAACGCCATGTCAGTATCTAGGGTGACTTCCGGGTGGTACCTAATACCGCCCTTGTAAGGACCTAAAGCGTTGTTGTGTTGTACCCTGTAACCCTCGAATACCACTAACCTCCCGTCATCCATCCTGACAGGTATCTTAACCATCAACACCCTATCAGGCTTACTTAAGTAATCGTAGACTTCCTGAGGCAACCCAGCTAGCTCAACAGAATTCTTTAAAACCCTTAACATCCACTCCAAATACGACATTATACCACCACACTCTAATATTTGCTGGAAACCTTTTTATATATTCACTCACAAGTTTTAACCTAGTGATCATTCACCTAAAGAGTATAAACCCGTGGAAGCCATGTCCTTTAAGAAGTTGGGAATTAAGAACTAGCTTGTTTAAACACACGATTTAAATGTAGTTGATGAGGCCTATCACTAACAGGATAGCTAGGGTCGCTGACGTAATTCCTTGAACCAAGTAATTAAGCTTCTTACTATACTTACTCAGGATTTCCGTGAATATCCTTCCCCCGTCACTTACGAAGATTGGTGCGGCGTTGATTATTGCTAAGGAAAGATTAACTATGAAGATCCAGTTGACGTATAGTAACGCCTCGACGGTGTAGGGAGGGGTCTCCGGAGCTACTAACTCACTCAAGTATACCCCTAGCTTAGATCCAGCCGGCTTATGCACCACGTATGTTTCTACGGCCCCGGTCCCCACTATCCTGTAACCATCAATAACGCACCTACGTGTTTTCAGGACTAGGACTGTGCTTTGATTAATTAATTTACTTAGGAAGGAGGTAAATTCCGCTAGGTTCTTTATCTTCGTACCGTTTACCTCCAGTATTATGGAAGGCGTGGATATGTTGGCTTTAAGCGCGGGTAATTCAGGGTTGCTCCTGTCTAGATCCACTATCACCGGAGCTAAGACTATCTGGGTAGCCAATAAGCTCACGATTCCTAGAGCGAGTAAAGCGACCAGTGAGTTACCTAGTATGCCCGCACTAAGTATTGAGACCTTAGATTTCTTAGGTGCTTCATTAAATGAGTTCTCAGAGAGCTTAACGTACGCTACCGGGAAGATAACGAATAACCCGATACCCCAAGACTCGATCTCCACGCCCTCCATCAAAGCAACTATGGCGTGCATGAACTCGTGAATAGCCATAGCAACACCTATCGATAAGACTAAAGGCATAATTAAATCCAGACTTATGGTGATGCCCGGAATTACTGGAACGAACGGTGATACGGGGGCCTCACCAACGGAGACAGCCCTAAACAACCCTTCAACAGCGTTAATCAGTATCAAGTAGAGGAAGATTATCATGAAAGCCATGTTCAGGGCTCCCGCCACGAAGACCACCTTCTTCAGCGACTTACTGCCGGAGGAGGCTACCTTACGTAACTTAGACGCGGTACCAATATCTACCAAGATCGTTAAGAACCCTACGTCAACCCTATGCTTTGCCAACCCCTCACGTAAGCTCTTCCGTGCCTTAACTAAGGCGTACAGGAACGCCTCAATCAAGAGCAACGCTACTAGGTACGCGTACGAGCTATTCATGCCCACGACCTAATAACAATACTTAAAAGCAAATATAGTTTTTAAGAGTCATTCGGTTAATGAATTAGGTGTTGAGAGGTGGGTTCAGGAAGCTTTCACGTTGCTAAGCAAAACGTTATAGGAGGTTTACTAGTCTTCGCCATATTGATAGGTGTTTCACTAGCTTTAGGGTTTTACGGGTACTACATCGAGAAAGCACCGAGAACCATTACTAAGACCACGACCACAAGCCCTACAACAACCCCAGCAAACACTACGACGCCCACCAACACGACTAGCCCGAGCGTTAGCGAGACACCTACAACGACGCCAACTAATACCACTACTACGAGTGAGGTCCCGTACGTACCCGAGTAAGTCCCCCTCCTCCCCGGTCTAGAGGTCAGGATTTTCAGAGTAACACTCATTCACTATCTTGGGGGAGCGTTCTCTCGTTTTCATTAAGTCTACGTAGAGTTCTAGGTTAATTAAGAAATCCCTGAAGGTACCTATAGGGACTACCAGAACCCCTTCTAAGAAGCCCCTCACCACGTCTGTTAGCGTGACGATTACCGGGACGAACCACCTAGCTTTGGCGAGTATTCTGTACTCGTTCTTTAGTAGCTGACACTGCTTAATTAGGTACACACATTTTTGTTCGTGATCGCTAGCCACGTACTTGAGCTTCCCTCTCTTACCGTAGCCGGGGGACCAGTGCTTGCAGTCAATGATTAAACCAATCTTAGACACAGGGTCTAGCGCCACGATATCATACTCGTACCTCCTCGGCTTAATCCTCAGGTTTTGAATACTCTCGTAGCCTGAGAGTCTCAGATATTCCGAGACGAGTTCCTCAAAATCTCTCCAACTCAGGAGACTTGACACCTCATAAATGTCGGCACCTCCCTCAAGAGCTTTAAGAGCTAGGGGTAGTAATGACTTGAAACATAACTCGCCCCTTAACCCCGCGTACACGCCGTCAACACTGACTAAATCCAGTGTCTTAGAATATTCGATCACTAACTCTCGATCAAGACATCTACTCTCACTACTCGATATCTGGCGCATTAACGAGAGCCAAGCGTGTGTTCGTGAATCAATCAAACCCTACCTCCCCACACCCTCGTAAGGAGA
Organism: uncultured Desulfurococcaceae archaeon; assembly: GCA_964482405.1. Lineage (GTDB taxonomy): Archaea > Thermoproteota > Thermoprotei_A > Sulfolobales > NBVN01 > Zestomicrobium. The sequence goes on from CAYZXH010000006.1 coordinate 6,563, forward strand.
ACGGCCACGCCACCGTTAACGAATACTTTACTCACTTATATAAGTTTTGCGAGGAGTTAAGTTCGCGGGAATCCCACGCGCATTCAAGCAATGAAGGTTCATTAATTAATGCTCACATAGTTAATCTTTATTAGTTCTTGAGAAGATTGGTCAGTTCTTTAGCCGCTCATCACCAGTTCCGAGTTCACCTCCTTCATCATCACGATATAATTCGCGTAGCTGAATTAATAACTTTTTATACTTTGATATCAAGATATTTGTAAGGGAGTAAGTGCAGGTATTTAAGGAAGCTTTCGTGAGTATCTCGAAATTCTTGAGTTACTCGCTCACCGAGCTTTCTTTGGAGGAGGTTGAGAAATTCATTAATAAGTTGATTAGTATCTACTATGATTCTAGGAAGATCTTGGTTTTAGGTGCTGGGAGGTCAGGTCTTGTTGGCAGGGCTTTCGCTATGAGGTTATCACACTTAGGTTACAACGTCTACGTGTTCGGCGAGACTATAAACCCTCCATTGAATCCGGGAGATATGTTAATAGCTATCTCCGGTTCCGGGAGAACTAAGCTCGTAGTTACAGCGGCTGAGGTAGCTAAGAACTTAGGAGCCCTCGTAGTTAGCATAACCTCGTACCCGGACTCACCCCTAGGCAAGCTCTCAGACATTGTCGTGAAGGTTCCGGGAAGGACGAAGATAAGCGGTGAGGACGACTACAACGTCAGACAATTGATGGGGATTTACGAACCTCTAGCACCTCTAGGAACACTCTTCGAGATCGCCGCTCTAGTAATGTTAGACGCCGTCATCGCTGAGTTGATGGCTAGGTTAGGTAAGACTGAGGAGGACTTGAGGTCTAGACACGCGAACATCGAGTGAGGTTCCTTAGTTGTCCACGTCCTGCTATTCCGAGGCATTGCGCTTAATTAAGGAAGCAGTCGATCACTACCTTAAGTACAGGAAGGACGGCGGGGTTAGCGACTTAAAACACGCCTTAACATCCCTCCTCAGGAGCTATATCCTACTACTTAAGGGGCTCTACCTACCTGAACTAGACATAACCAACCTAGCTTCAATAGCTCTAGATAAGGGATTAATAGATAGGGGGTTATACTCAGACATAGTCACGTCAAACCTAATCCTCAACGGCTACTTCTCTAAAGACTTAAGCCTCGTGGAAAAAACGTTTAATAAATTGTTTGAGAAACTCTCTAAGCACGACCCCTACGTCAATCAACAAATGCACTTATTTAGGTACTGAGGTGATGACTTGAGTAAGCAGTTCGTGGAAGTTGATGAGAGGTGGACTCACTTAATAGCCGTGTTCTACTACGTTGAGGGAGCTCTTTACGAATTAGTTGAGGATTTCGGTTGTGTAAATCCGAGAATGAGGGTGAGGAACGATGCCTCGGCCTCATTTATAGAGTATTGTTGCGAGAAGATAAGTGAAAAACCCGGTGAGTTAGTGAGTTTAGAAGAAGGGAAAGAGAATGAGGTAATATCGGGTTACGAGTACAGCGACGACACGTGTTCAATGGGGGAGGACCCCTACACCCTACTCAATAAGAAGGTAGTTAAGGAAGTCTTGAGTAAGTCCATAGAGTTACTAACCCCGTACACACATATCACCAGTCAGACAGGTATTGAGTATTTGCTAACTGTCTTGAGTAACGGGAGAGGGTACTTGATTGAGGGTGAGGAAAACAAGATAGTAGTTCCTATGAGTAAAGCTCTCTTCAGCTTACACACTCACCCAAACAACTGCCTTCTCTCACCGCATGATGTGAGATCCTTGAGTAATACGTTAATGTATAGGGGGATTGGAGGGGGTGTCATATCAAGAGACTGCTACCTAGTCTTGATTAGGTCAGGTCCCTTCACTGAGGAAGACTTAATGAACTTAGTAAAATTTAGGGAAGCTCTAAGGAGAATGCGGATTGATGAATTAAACGATTATATAGGGAGGGGTTCCGTAGGTACTAACCTACGCATTCACACAAACTACCTCCACATACGTCGATTATAGTCTTAACCAGACTCGCGAAGGTGTGCTCAGAGTTAGTCTCCTTATAAGAACTCAGTAACTCGAAAAGTAAATCTCTGTGTGTTTCTTGAATATCGCAGCACTTCATGATTCGACGATCTCTCACAAACAACGCTGAGAATACCCTGCAAACATTGCATGTGAATCCCGCGAAACCTGACTCGAAGTCGATTATTCTGACCCTACCCTCAACATCTATTATCACGTGCTCTCTCAACACGTTTAATTCCTTATGCGTCACGTTTTTCATGTCTAGGTAGCGCGCGCTCGCCAATATCTTGAGGTACAACGTGATTAAGTCTCTGCATGAGTTTATTCTAGGTACTAGATCCCCTAGCTTAACACCCCTGACCAACTCCATAACGATGAATTCATCGTCGCAGTAGTAAGTCGTGGGAGCTACTGGGAAAGCCTTCCTCATTAAATCACACTCACGTAGCAGTGAAGAACTCTTTGAGTCAGTCCTCAAGACCTTCACCGCCGCACGACCTATCCCAGCGAACTCAGCAGCTAAAACAACCGATGAGTGTCCCTTCCCTAAAACCTTAAACCCCCATAACTCGTAATCACCTAAATCAACGCAACCCCTAAACCCTAAAGACCTCAACTTATTAAGCCTCCTATTAATTAGGTCCTCGTTTAATACTGGGTAACTCAGTAAGCGAGCACACTCCAAACCAAACACCTGATGCTACATGCATACAGGAAATTATTTATCACGTGGCTAGCCCGTGATTCAGGAGGCGTGGCCCCCTCCACAGCGTGGGGGACCTCAGCAACCAGCACCTGAGGCCGTCCTCCACCCGGTGACTCGTGAACGTCGGCGTCAGGAGTTAGGTTGCTCCCTTCCGGGCCTGGCCGATTCCCCCTGCAAAGACGGTTGGCGTTCCCCCTCCAGGGAACGCTCCGTCACCGCCGACCCCACGGGGCGGGCTTCATCGCAAACCTCAGGGTAGTTACTGAGGCCTCCCACACTGTGGAGGGTTACTGGCCCCGCTTCACGCCCTCGGCTAAGGGAGGTGGCGACCCTCCCAGCCCTACCCACGCCAAGTAGAATAAGTTAATCAAAGCTTATATTTGTTCGCTCGTGACTGAAAGCCTTGCCCTACAGACGGGGGTCAAGGCAGTTCTTAGCTTCTAGATAATGGCTTAAGTCTTCGATCGTAAGGCTTCTGAAAGTATTTGCTTTAGATCCTCGCTCAGCCAGACGTAATGCCCTGCCTTACACCAAAGTGACCCGTCCGATAATATGGTTACCTCCGCGTCCGGGTGTTGGGGACACTTAAGGATTACCGCGCTCTCCCTAAGCGCTTTATCTAACTCTATGAAGATCTTGCCCAGTCTCTCCTGTGTAGTCTCCCTCAGCTCCTTCCCCTCTAAAGTCTTCAGTTTTTCCTGAATTCCCGCCAAGCTATCCATTATTTTCTTTAAGGTCACGTCCTCCACACTCCTATACCTGTAAATCCTCACTGTAGCAATCAATAACGTGATCACACCAACCCACACCAAGACTAAGAGACCGGCTAGTATAGAGTCTCTGAAAGTGTAGTAGGGATTGTAAGTACCGAAAACAGCTCGCACAACGAAGGGTAATAGGGAAAGAGATATCACAATAATTAAGAACCCGACAATGATGATACGCAACTCCCTACTCATGAGGTCTCACTCAAATAATTATTTGTGGAGGAGAAATAAAAACCTAACACAGAATTTAAACATTAAAATTTATGTTATGCTTCACTGACACCAGTTTTTATTATTTTGACGCATGTTCCGCCCGCAACACTTATTGCAGCGTTCACACGCGATCGTGTTGAGACTCGTGCGAGAACGAGAGAATAGCTTATTATCTTTTCGGAGACGATTTAATTAGATGTAAGGTGAGTGAGTCTCTAGGTAGGGGTAGGAGAGTTCATAGAGACGCTGGTAAAGCGTATGTTTTTAAGATACTGAATATTATGAGGCATTACTACAGCTTGAGAGACATAGAGAAAATTCTTGACTTACCCGCTCAGACTATATGGAAGTACGTGAACTTAGTTGCGGTGCCTGAGGAGAGGACTGTAGCTAAGATAATCGGTAAGGTGAGTGAGTTAAGGCTTATTGATAAGCTGATAGAGAACTCCGTGAAGGAATTCAAGGAAAACCCGGTCACAGTCCTAAGCAAGCCCGGCTTTCTTAAGCTGTTTTCCTACGTTACGGAAGATTTCGTAGGCGGTGCTAAGGTAGACTTAGTAGTGCCTATGTCGACCGCCGCTATAGTCTTAGGTAGTTACTTGGCTACCGAGCTACCCAGTCTCGTCTGCCCATTCACGGAAAACCCCCTGCATGATAAGAAAGGGTATGTTATCGCGTACTATAACAACAATAACGAAACACGCTTCGTCGCTCTACCTAAGAGTTGCTTGAGAGAGAAGACCACAGCTCTACTAGTTGACGTAATACTTGAGGAGCAGGAGAAACTGAGGAACGTTGTAGACGTGCTGAGCAAGAATAAAATCCACGTTTATGGGGTTGTAGCGGTTGATTCTCTCGACGAAGTAGTGGGTTTAGCTAGAGGTATGGGACTCAAGGTAATGACCTTAAGACGCTGGCACTATTAAGGTTTCCTCCGTTTTCTGCGATCTGTCAGCGTACGCTAACCTGTATTTCCTCGGCTTTAAGTAAGCTATTATGAGTTCTATCCCTCTCAAGGGATCGCTCTGCTCGCCGCACGTGTACACGTCAACGGTGGCGTAACGATACTCAACCCACGTGTGGACAGCTATGTGCGATTCCTCAACCAACGCTATAACCGAGACCCCGCCCTTCCTACCACCGAAACTCCAAGACTTAACCTCCACCAACTTCATGTTAGATTCTTTAGCAGCTCTCACAACAACGTTCCTGAGTTCCTCCTCGTTCGCAGCGGCATTCACGTCTATGTCGTAGAGGTTAGCGTAGTAGTGCTTCCCAATCACGAAGTCTTCACTACTGTCCACCTGAATCACCTCCTCACACCCTCGAATAACCATGAGAGGTCACTCTTACGCGACCTCTTAACACCCCCGTCCACCAGAGCGTGTGTTATTATGGGTAACGCTATAGTTGCGTCCACGTACACCACCCTCTTCTTAGCTTTCGGCGAGACCTTACCCCAACTAACAGCCTCCTCAAGGGTAGCACCGCTTAAGCCACCCCATTGAGGCGCGTCCGTAGTGAACTGCACTACATACTCTAAAGGCTTGTAGTAGTCGTGTTGACCCTCCTCCTCAGCTATTAATGTTTGAGCTACCGTCACCAAGTTAACGTAGTCTTTGGGGACGCCTCCCCCGACATATATCGCTGCAAGCTTGCTTGAGCGCCTACCAATCTCCACTATCTGGTAGAAATCCCTCACCATATCTAAGACTATCTTATGCCCTCTGCGGTACGGCAACAGGGTCGCCATGCCGTAACCACTATCAACTAGTGCTGGGGAAAAGACAGGCACGCCTGACCTGTAAGCCGCCGCCACTATCGAGTCTATACCACGCTTATCGAGGAATTCCCCGAACAGATATAGGAACTCCGCCGTAGAATAGATAGATCCGTTAGGTAGGCTCTCAACGAATTCTCTGATGAGTCCCTCCATCTTCCTGTACTCAAGCTCGCTAGCTACCGTGTCATAGAACCTGTCAAGCTTATACTTAAGTAGCTCGTTATCATCAACGCAGGGATGTGTCTTCAAGTACTTGAATCCCATAGCCTCGAAAATATCCTCGCTTATTATAGCGCCCGTGGATACCACTACGTCCACATACCTATTCTCAACCAACCACTTAATAACCTTCCACATACCTGCAGTACTCATAGAACCTGCTAAACCCAAGAATATCGTGACCTCATCGTCGTTGAACATGTCAATGAGTGCTTGATAAGCCTCCCCTAAAGCCCTGCCCTGAAAAGCCGTGTCACCCATCCTTAACAAGAGGTCGTGAAGCCCTCTACGGCTTACATCAAGACTCCTTACTTCTCCCATCGTAAACGGGTATTCCTCCATCTTATTCCTGCCAAGGATAACGAACTCAAAGATCTATTAAGCTTTAGTAAACCCACATAAGACAACAAAACCTTCAGCCACCATCTTAACTGTATTTACTCATGAGCTCACAAAAACTCTTGAGATGACCAAAAAATATTAAAACCTAGAAAATAAATATAATTACTCATCTCTTGCGAGAGTGACCGAACAAATCGTTCCCGTTGTTCACGTAAGAAGTCTTACCTCATTGTTAAGTAATTCAGCGTTCTTAACCAGGAATTCCTCGAAATCATTAACGAACTTATCTATTTCGTCCGGTGTGTGGGCTATCGAGAGGAATAAGTGAGGTTTTGCTGGCGATAGGTAGAGGGTGTTCCTCTCTATCATGTGTTTAAATAAGAGCTCACACGCTCTCAGATTCTTGGTTTTCTCACTAGATAACGGGTCTTTAGGTACTTCCTTAGTGAAGTGTATCCCTATCATTGACCCGAGACCTGTTATGTGGCACTGCGCGCCAGCTCTCTCCACAGAGTCTTTTAAGCCCTTAATCAACCTGTTCCCTAACGCGTAGAGTTTCTCGTAAAAAGACTCCCCCTTACTGAGGAGTTCGGAGATTAGTGTGTAACCAGCTCTCATGGTTAAGGGGTTGCCAACGAACGTGCCGCCATGGAACGCTCTTTCCCAAAATCTCGGCCTAGCTACCTGATTCATGAGTTCTAGATACTCTGAAGAACCCACTATAGCTCCTGCACCAGCGAAGTATTGACCCCCGACAGCTTTCCCAGCCGTTATTATGTCTGGCCTCACGCCATAGTAGTTTCGAGCACCCTTATAGAACCTGAAGCCCGTTATGACCTCATCGAATATTAGGAGAAAGCCTCTCTCGTCAGCTAATTCCCTAAGTCCTTTAAGGAAATCTCTCTGAGCCGGAATACACCCAGCCACACCAACCACTGGCTCAACCACGACAGCCGCTAAATCCTCGTTCTTCATCACCTCCCTCACACCGTCTAAGTCATTGTATGGTAACAGGACTGTGTGATCTGCTTTCACGTACTGCATATCGAGTGATGAGGGGTACTCATACGGGTAATTCACGGCTACATGTAGTTCCGGGTAACCGCCGTGCCATCCGCCAATAAACTTACCTATCTTCTTTTTCTTAGTGTACGCTCTCGCCAGCCTGATAGCGTACATGTTGGCTTCAGTGCCTGAGTTAGTTGGCTTAGCCATGTCTAGACCGAACCACTGAGTTACTGCCTTAGCCCACTTAACCTCCCACTCATTACACCACCCGAAGTGGGTGCCTAAGGCTAGTTGCTCCCTCACTGCTTCGAGCACGGGCTCATACCCGAAGCCCGTGACAACGGCTCCGTGACCCATCCAGTAATCAACGTATTCGTTGCCGTCAACATCCCATACTCTAGACCCCTTCGCCCTAACTATGTATATAGGGTGCGGGGCGAAATACCTTAAAGAGTAGGAAACCCCTCCAGGAAGGTACTTCACGGCTTCCTCATAGATCCTCGCCGATCCCTTCAGGTCCTCCCAGCGAACCACCTGTAATCACCTAGAAACGCTGAAGGAGTCATCACGTCCTTCATCGTTATGAGTCCTGGAGGTGCTTGAAGAACTCTCGGTATGATGTTGACGACCATTGAAGCAGTAGCTATGTCGCCTGGAACTCCCGTCTCACACCTCCAACGCATCGTGGGATTCCCCTCTATGAGTACCTCGTCGTAGTCTTCCCTACCCACAGAAGCCAGCAAGTCTAACCTAATGAATTCCGCGCCGTTGACGTAGCCAACACCCCACCCGTGAATACCTGAGACCCTGCCGGGACTAATCTTGAAGTACTGCGTCTCTAAGTGTTCCTCAGCTACTATAGGTTCCTGTCCTTCCTCAACCCTATCTATGCTCACGCCGAGGATGCATCCCAAGAGCATTATGGATTCCGCGTACCCTACGTGAGCGCTTATCTCACCAGCACGTAACTTAGACTCGAATTCTTCCGGTGTTAAGGATAACCCGTATTTTTTCTGGAACGAGTACCTCCTCTTAGAAGCGTCTAAAGACCTGACCACGCGTATCCTGCGTACCTCGGCGGAAACCGATGTCAGGAAAGCAGGTAACGCGTCGAACACAAACCCCGGATTGACCCCGGTACCAATAACCCTAACCTTATTCTTCTTAGCTAACTCATCGATTAGTAGAGACAGCTCAGGATACCTATACCAGGGATAAGCCAAGGTCTCCGAGGTTGACACCACGTTAGCACCTACAGACACCGCTCTAACTATTTGAGGATATATGCGGTCTAGGTAGGTACCGGTAGAAATAACCACTATGTCAGGCTTAACAGACCTCAATAAGTTCCAGGACGTCGAGTCGTGAATTACCTTAACACCTAAATCCCTACCCAACCCGGCCACAACACCTAAATCCTCACCAACCTTGGAAGGATCCACATCCACCCCGCCAACCAACTCAACACCCTTCCTAGAACTAAGAAGCTTGACTATGAGAGACCCTATAGGGCCCACACCATAAACAACTACCTTTAAGTTCTCAGACATTAAACACACCGAAATTATTATACCGCAACATTTAAAAGAGATCTGTGTCCGAGGTATCGTTTCTTGATAGATGGCGGTTTTGAGCCGCCATCTACTTCTCAACGGTCTTCCCGAGCCCCCTCACCGCAGTAGCTCACAGCCCTACGGGTCTCGGAAACCCGGGGTCACTAATAGGCGTATAAGCTCCTAGAGCTTTAAAATTTTTCTGGGGATGCCCCACATGGCCCATGTAACTCCAGCGATTTCAACAACCCCCCACACCACAAAGCATGCTGTCTCAATCCATAACAAGCCAACCCAAATTAACCTAGTAAACGTTACAGCCCCATAGTGGGAGCCGTGCTCTCAGGGGCGGGAATCAATGAAATTATAATAAAGTTTTTCAGAGAATATATAAACTCTTAATTAATAATATATATGGTGACTAATACGTCATCCAAGGGCAGGGCCGGTTATAGGCTCTTACTCTTCATAGCGCTAGGATTTGTGCTAGGCATAATAATTGGCTGGATAATAAGTGCGGTAGCTCCTCCCGAAGTTAAGGGGCCTGTGAGTGATTGGTTTAAGGCTTTCGGAGATATTTTCGTGAGGTTAATTAGGATAATCATACCGCCGCTCATATTCTTCACTATATCGGCTGCCACAGCCTCCATAGCTAACGCTAGGAGGCTTGGCAAAATACTTGCTTTAATGCTCTTCCTATACATTATCACGACAATAATAGCTACTATATGGGGTATCATAGCTGCTACTACTATAGCGCCCGGCGTCGGCCTGAACCTCACTTCACAGCAACCACCACCGACTCCCCCATCAGGCGTTGATATCCTGCTCTCGTTCTTCCAGCCAGACTTCAGTAACTTGTTAGTGGTTGGCGGCGCTATGACCATGATAATCTTCGCCATAATTTTAGGGCTTGCTGTCACGTTCTTAGGTGATGAGGGGAGGAAGGTAGCTAACATACTTTCCCTAGGTTCTAAGACTATGATAAGCTTCGTTAGGATTATAATGTATTACGCGCCGGTAGCCGTGTTCATGTACGCTGCATGGTTAATGATTAAGTACGGCCCTCAAATGCTCGGTGCTTACGCTAAGTTCTTAGGAGGGCAGTACCTCTTCACCTTAATACACTTCTTCGTAATATACTCCATCATCGTGTGGTTGGGTGGGTTAACCCCGATCAAGTACTTCAAGATTCAAATATACCCGTTCTTAATAGCTTTCACCACCAGATCTTCAGCAGCTACCCTACCAGCGAACATGGAAGCTGCTAGGAGGATGGGCGTTCCCGAGGAAGTCTTCGGTGTCACACTACCTATAGGCGCTACCGTCAACATGGACGGGACAGCACTATATCAGGTCATGAGCGCTATATTCGTTGCTCAATTATTCAACATTCCATTAACGCCTTACCACTACGGCTTGCTAATACTAGCTGCTTTGGTAGGCTCTATCGCTACGGCAGCGATACCCGGCGGCGGCACCATAATGCTTGCTTACGTACTAGCCGTGCTAGGCCTGCCTCTCGAGGGAGTCGGCATAATGTTGGTGATAGATCCCTTAGCAGACGCTATAAGAACAGCCATCAACGTCTCAGGAGATAACGCGTGCACCGTCTTAATAACTAAGTTCCTAGGATATAAGCTAAGATCATGAGATTTTTTGTTTTGAAAAAGCAATACTACCATGTTTTTATGTTTTAACACCATATTTTAGTTAGGGGGTTGGCTTGAGTTTATTAGATCTTGAGGAACCAAGAGAACTAAAACAAATGATTAAAAACCTTAACACGGTCCTAGGAACTAGCAAAACTGGGGGGAGGGGTAAGGGTTTACTGGTATATAATAAGTTACCTCAATACATCTGGAGTTTCTGGAACAAAGAATTAAAGAGGCTAGGTATTGAATGGAGAGAATTCTTAAGCGTAATCAGCAAACACTCAAACCTAATAATTGAGTGGGCAGTGGAAGAAAAGATTAGCTGGAAGGAATACCTCACTAAGTTATGGGAGGCGCTGATAACGTATAGCAAGACTAAGACGGAGAGGAGAATACGTCTCAACACGTTCGCTAAGAAGGGTACGTAGGATTATTAAGAAATAGCTACCGCTATACTCACTGAGTGATCCACTATCCTCTCTATATGTCTCAACGCCAGCGTCTTGGCCACAATCTTACTATCCACTATCCGCATACTACCTACTTCCTTGAGGAAGTCTACGTAGAGCTTATCTACCTTCTCGTCTATCTCTTTAACTACGTCCACGCACCTCATACACCCTTCGAAGAAGGCCTCGTAGGCTTTCTCATAGGCTCTTATACTGAGTTCCATGAGTTCTCTTAAGTCTTTCAAAGACTCATCACTAAGTCTTGAGACATACTTATCGGTGAGAGCTATCTCCCTACAGTACCTGCCTATCCTGAACATGTCGTAGAGTACGTCTAAGAGCGCGTGAACCCTCCTGAAGTCATTACCTAGTGGTTGGTACCTTACCGCGTACGCTAGCAGTGCCCCCGTAACATCCCTCTTAAGGACGTCGAGTAACGCAACCCCGTCCTCTAAGTCCTTAATTAGCTTTTCTCGTTCCCTAGCATCTTCTGAACAGACCAGCTTATGGGTCTTCCTAAGCAACTCTAGGGTTACTTCATGCACTTTCCTCGCTCTCTTCTCAAGACTCGCTAGATTAGATACCCTGTCACCCGCCATCACAACGCACCCCTCAAGAACTCGTTAGTTATTTCCTTCTTGGGATTCATAAAGACCTCCACGGCAGGCCCTTCCTCAACTATAACCCCGCTATAGAGGAGCGCTACGTGATCAGCTACCCTGACCGCTTGATGAGGCATGTGCGTCACCATAATAACCGTGACCTCATCTCTTAAACTCTTAAGAGATTCCTCTATCTTAATAGTGTTCACGGGGTCTATGTTGGCCGTCGGCTCATCAAGTAACAGCACTTCAGGCTTAGCTGCTAGAGCTCTAGCTAAGCACAGCCTCTGCCTCTGACCACCACTTAACGTGTGCGGGTAATTCCTTAGCCTGTTCTTAACCTCATCCCACAGCATGACCTTCTCTAAAGCCCACCTAACTAAATCATCTAATTCCCGCTTACTCCTCACGACCTTATTTAATCTTGCCGGCAGAGCTACGTTATCGTATATGGTCATGTGAGGGAACGGGTTAGGCTCCTGAGATACCAGCACTACCCTCCTCCTAAGATCGTAGGGGTCAACACTATATACATCCTGACCTAAAACCTTCACAGACCCCCTCACCTCAACACCGTCCACGAAGTCTATCAACCTGTTAAGGGTTCTCAGAAACGTGGACTTCCCTGAACCGCTCGGACCCATCAAGACGAATATGGTATTACGTCTTACTCGTAAGGTAACACCACGCAGTATCTCAGCACCCCTAATCCTTAAGTGGAGATTCTCTACTTCTACCACGTACGCGCTCACAATTTAACACCTCTCACGAGAATCCTGGACACAGTAAATAACGTCAAGTATATTAATAGAAGGACGAGAGTCGCCCCCCAAGCCACTCTATGGAAGATCTCGTAAGGTGATAGCGCGTACACGAATATCATTAAGGGTATGGCGTTACTCTGCTGCAGTACTCCAGCAAAGACAGAATTCATTAAGAAACCCATAGTGAACAATAGCGGGGCGGTGTCCCCGAAAGCCCTCACGTAGGACATTAAGAGCCCCGTGACCAGGCTCCCCCTTAAAACACCTATGTAGACATGAATCAACGCCCTCACCCTGTTCATACCTAGAGACATAGCAGCTTCCCTCAGGCTCTCCGGTATCGACCTAAACGCTGAAGTGAAGTAGACGTAAGCGTAAGGTAGGGTCACTATCGAGAGAGACAGAGAACCTGCAAGGAGGGACTGCCTCCCCATACCTATGACTACCGTGGAGTATATGAACATAGACACCACTATCGAGGGCACTCCAGAGAAAGACCTCACCACTACCTCACACATCCTGCTGAGAGAGTGTTTAGGGAATTCGGTAACGTAGAAAGCCGCCAGAAAAGCTATTGGTGTAGATATCAGTATCGCTAAAGCTGACGCTAGGAGGGACCCTATGAGAGCAGGAGCTATACCCCCCACGCTAGTACTGAGAGGTGTTGGCGGTAGGTTCGTGAGGAACGTAAGCCCAGCCTCTAGTAAGGTCGCACCACCCCTCTCCACGGCAGTATAGATTATTGAAATCAGGGGTGTTACGTAGAGAATGGAGACCGCGACTATGATAAACAGCATGATGCGATTCTTAATCTTCCTCGAACTCAGTGACTTATACATGTATCCTCTCCCTCCACCCATATATTAGCCTGATTCCGAAGTAGCTAGCTATTAAGCTGATGATTAATAACACGAGAGCCCCTGCGAATAATGCTGGTAGGGCGTACTCGTAAAGTCTGGCGCTCTCGAACTGGTTGGCTATGAGAGAGGGTATCGTGTGGACTGGGTCGAAGAGACATAAGCTGAACCTCATTGAGTTACCCACGGTTAACGCTACAATGGTTGTCTCGCCCAAAGCCCTACTAAAACCTAGGAGAGACGCTGCTATTATGTATGGCTTCAATATCCCGATCATTATCTTGTAAGCTTCGTAGTCCGTGGCTCCCAAACTATAAGCGCCTTCCTTATACTTGCTCGGTATTAGGTGGTAACCTTCTATGAATAACGCAGTCACGTACGGGGTCGTGGCAACGGCCAGAGTTATGCTAGCGGTCAGTATGGAATGCCCTGTTAAGGGTCTGCAAGAGAATATTGGGATGAAGCCCAAGAAGTCGTGCAGGGGTTTCATGACCTGATCTCTTAGTAAGGGCGTTAATATCGTGGAACCCCATAACCCGTAAATCACTGTTGGTAAGCCGCCCATGACCTCAGTAACATATCTTAACGGGGTTCCTAGTTGATTAGGAAGTATCTCGATCAAAGTGAGTGTTAGGCAGATCGAGATAGGTATTGATATCAAGACTGATAAGGTTGAGACGTAGAGGGAGCTCACTATGGGTGCAGAGAGCCCGTAGAACTCTTTCTGCGGATCACTCGAAGGACTCCAAGCGTTTTCTGTGAAGAGCGCTAAACCGAAACGCTGAAAAGACGGCCAAGACTGAGTTAGGATTACGAAAGAGAGAATTAAGAGAATCCCTAGAACCCCAGCGATTAGGGGCAGGATCGCGTAGAAAAGAAGCTTATCTGATTTAGAGAAAAACATGTGTTGCTCACCGAGACCGACTAGCCAACTTCAAGTAAGTCAACAGCTTTCAGACCTATGCTAGCTACCTCCCTAGGTAGTGATAGGTAGCCGGGAACCATGCGTTCCTGACCCTCAGTGAGGATCCATCTTATGAATTCTTTCAGCGCTTGAACTAACTGTGCGTCAGGATATTTCTTGTACACGAACATATACGAGAATGAGACTATTGGGTAAGAATTACTGCCTCTCGCATTCAACATACGGGGTAACACGTCACTCCAATCATCTAGAGGTGATTGAGGAAGCTCTCCAGCAGCGTTGATCAGCGCGCTCCGTACAGTCTCCGCCGTAGGCTTGACGCATACGCCTTCAAAGTTCTTAATAGCCGCTGTCTGCAATTCTTGAGTCACAGCATAACTCAACTCAACGTACCCTATAGAATACGGCGTGGTTTTCACGACTTGAGTTACTCCCTCATTACCCTTACCACCAACCCCTCTGCCGACTCTATCGACGGGCCAATCTACCGTCAACCCTACTAAGTCGTTAGTCCACGTGGTTGGCGCTACTTTATTTAGGTATGTTGTGAATACTGACGTAGTCCCGCTTGAGTCTGATCTATGAACTGCTACGATCTCCTCGTTAGGCAAGACATTCCTTAACTCTGGGTTAATGGACAGGATCCTCTCGTCGTTCCAGTACCTAATCTCTCCCTTATAGATCAGGGCTAACACCTCACCACTCAAGCATAGGGTAGTATCCTTAGGTAAGTTCGGTATGTTGTATATAATCACTACAGAACCTACGACAACCGGGATCTGCATTACCTGACCCTTATACCTATCATAGAGCTCCCTAGATAGCGGTGGGTCACTACCCGCGAAGTGCACTACCTTATTGAAGAACATGTCTCTACCGGCACCACTACCTACACTCTGATACTCTACCCTAATACCCTTAATCTCCGTGAATGACCTAGCCCACTCGAGCATCTGTGGTGCTAGGAAGGTGGCGCCGGCTCCTGAGATGGATACTTGAGTTAATGGCGTCGTTGTCGGAGTAGTTGTGGCCGATGTAGTGGTCTGAGAAGGCGCGCTCATGAAGATATAAACTACTACAGCAACAATAGCAATGACTATTAGAGAGGTAGCTACTGCAATTAAGGTTTTGCTTAAGGCTTTGGTTAGTCTACGCATTTTACCCACCGAGACCTATTTCCGGCTATCCTTATATTCTATAGATATAGAATACACGTAATATATGTGGTATTTGAATTAATATTTTGATTATATATTTTATATAGAGTATGAGAGTATGAATTAGGTGGTTTGAGTGAGGTATAGGAGGAGAGTTCAGGTAGTTGGTGGGTCTACGTACGTCGTCTCCCTACCTAAGGAGTGGGCTAAGAGTACTGGGTTGAAGCACGGCTCGGAAGTAATCATTGAGGTAATGCCTGACTTAACTCTGAGGGTTTACTCAGGTGATAAGGGTGGTGAGAGACTTGAGTTAGAGACTGAGTTAGAGGTCGGTGATGATTTTGAATTAAGTGTTGCTACTTTGATTGCTTCGTACGTGGTTGGGTATAGGAGGCTTGTCATAACGTGTAGGGAATGCTCACTCGATAGGTTAGAAGCACTCATTAAGCGAGTTACTGAGATAACCATAGGTTTAGAAGTTATTGAGAAGGGTGAGGGATACGTGGTTCTCAGGTGCTTAGCTGACGTATCAACACTATCCCTTACTGAGGCTTTGAATACCTTGGCTAAGCTTACGATCAGGTCTCTAGAAGATGTGGAACACGTAATCACGGCAGGAGATCTTAATAGAGTTAACGAGGTTCTTGAGAGGGATAGCCTCATAGATAAGCTCTACCTCTACGGGTTAAGACAGTTAAATGAGGTCTTGCTCGGCATGACTAACTACACGTCCGTAGGCTTGAGTAGCGTCGCTGAGGTGACTTACTGGGCCATGATACTCAGATCTCTTGAGAGAATAGCGGATCACGTAGCCGTCATAGCTAGGAATACCAAGAAGTTAAGACCTGAGGACCTCGCGATAATACTTAAGTACGTTACGTTACTACGCCATAAATACGATGAGGTAACTAAGCACATACTCTTCAAGCAGAGAATTGAGGACTTAAGTAAGTTTGGTGCTTTAATCAGAGAGCTAAGAGAGATTGAAGCAGAGATAAGTAGGGACCCAGCAACCCTGAGCATAAGCGGTGTTGAGAACCTACTAAGAATCTCAGCTTACTTAAGAGACATAATAGAGTTACTGATAGACATGCACGCGTTGAAGGAACTACTAGCTGAGACCGCTTCCTAGGTGCGATAAGTTGAGGTTATGGTCCATACACCCAAGGTACCTAGACGCTCAGGGTCTTCTCGCCTTATGGAGAGAAGGACTACTAGCTCAAAAAGTGTTGCTAGGAGGTACTAGAGGTTATGTGAATCACCCTCAGTTAATCAGGTTTAAGCAGACCGCAAACCCCCCACTATATGTGGGGACGTATCTATACTACGTGTACTTAGAAGGTGTGAGGAGGGGTTACGCCTTTAATCCAAGTAAGATAAGAGCCTATGATCTAACACTAGAGAAAATACCTGTCACGATAGGTCAGCTAAGATACGAGTATCAGCACCTACTAAACAAGTTGAGAAAGCGTTCCCCAACCCACTACCATAAAATCAAGAAGCTTGAAAACATAGAACCACATCCTCTCTTCAAGCCTGTCCCAGGAGACGTGGAGATCTGGGAGAAGAGAGGTGCGAGGGAGTAAGGTAATTTCTTGAGGGATTAAAGCAAAGCATCAGTATTCAGTAACTACTTTTGAGTATCTTTTCTCTAAGCTCGTGAATTAGCATGCTTTTAAGTTCGTATTTATGAAGTCTCGTTAAATGTAGGTACATGCCTTTCTTAGTGAAGGGTCCTTTACCACAGATGTTGCAGTATAGTGACGCGCCCTCAAGTCTGGAAACCTCCCTAGCCACGGACTCTATGACTTCAAGAGATATCTTAGCTATTGAGGCACCTGTTATTACTCTTAATTTATCGATGTTTATGCTCTTATTTGAGGCTCTCCTGGCTAGGAAGTCTATTAGGCGTTCTGAGAGAGGGTCTAGCTTGGAAGCGTTAAGACCCACCTAAACCACCTACACAGACAGCTAGAGCCGTCGCTATTAATTGAAGGACTTTCGAGGGTTCAGGATCCTCGAGCACTGCCTTAACCACCTTCGTTCCCCGCGGGTCAACACCTATTAGCTTGAGGAATCTGTGAAGTAGCTCGCGAGCTTCCCCCACACTAGCAACACCTAAATCAACCTTCCTTCTCAGAGTAACCGCCTCACTAATTATATCAGCGAGCTCCGAATCACTATACTCTACCTCCCACAACTTCCTCGCATACATTCCCAACTCGCTAGCTAAGCCGTTAACGTAGTTGTTGGTGCTTAACCTAGTTACGAGCTCGCCGACGCTTAACTTAACCAGGGGTACTATCTCCTGAGCTAAGTCCTCGTAACCTAAACGCTTCACGACTAAGTAAGTCGATAACGTAAGCGTGAAGTACTCCACCACAGAATCCTCCGAGCTACTCTCAAGATCCTCGAAAGACTCAAGATCCCTGAGCATAGATTCCGACAAGTAAGGCTCCCCGTAAATTAATCTTCCTATACTTGCAAGCGATTTAATTACATACATCAATAAAACACTTGAAGACCCCCATTCTCCTAATCAGTGTATTATTAGCAGACAACGTAATACCTATGATCACTCAAGAACTAATTAAGACATTACAACTGAAAGCCCCGCCCTAAAGGGCGGGGAGGAGGTCAGTCCTCGTATAT
The DNA here is from genome assembly GCA_964482405.1 of uncultured Desulfurococcaceae archaeon. Classification (GTDB taxonomy): domain Archaea; phylum Thermoproteota; class Thermoprotei_A; order Sulfolobales; family NBVN01; genus Zestomicrobium. Next base: position 24,242 of record CAYZXH010000006.1, read on the forward strand.
GTCGTAATATTCTTTCGTGAAGTATTTATCGTATTGATGCACAGGTATCATGAGGTCTGAGCAAAAATCCTCTGCTACCGCGACCTTCCTCAACTCGTTAACGTCTACCTCCAGGTTTTCGGGAGGGTTGATGACTTCCTTCTCAACACTCACGTAACCTCCCGGATCCTCCCTAAGCCCTACAAGCACTACAGGCTTCTCCAAAACCCAAGCGAATACCTCAGCTTGCTTCCTAGCGTACTCGTTTATCGGGTAAAGCTTAAACTCGTAGTAAGTGTCTGTGGACTCGTCGTAGAGGTCTGGCTGAGCAGCTATGAATAAATAGTTAGTGAGTTCCTTAAATTTAGTCCTCGGCTTCTCACCGACCACACCTGCTTTGAGGAGTGCGGCGTAAGCCCTGTAAGCTTTAAGGATTAGGTCCCGCCTATAGATACCCTCAGCCCTTAACCTAGCCGCGACCTTCCTAATAAACCACTTAGGTATCTGCGCGTACCAAGCCCACCAATATACGTGGTTAGCGAGAGCATACTCCTCCTCGAAGATCTTGCCAAACTTTAACGAGACTTCATCCCCCTCAGGAGGCTTACTCAGTAACTTAGCAACATCCGAAGCTTTAACAACTAAAACCTCAATAATCTTACCGCACTCCTCCAGCTCTTCCTCATCAAGCAAGTGGTCACGACCTCTCAGGTAAAGCTTGTTGATAAGGAAAATTAAATCCGTGTCTTCAGCGCGGTAAAAGCTTACTCTCTCCTACTCACGACTAGCTTTAGGGTTACGGAGACTTCACCGGCTAACCACATGCTAATGGTGTTCATTATTTCCTTCCACTTCCTCAGAACCTCAAGTATTTTCGTGTGCGGTGTTACTAGGTAGTAGACCAGCATCACTAGGGTTATGTAGAATAGGGGGACTACCTGCACTGCGTAGAAGCTGTACTGTGTCTTACCACCCAGAAACCACAGGAACACGTAGGCTAGGTAGGTGAGCCAAGTGAAGGAGTAGCTAACGCCTTTGTCCGGCAACTCCCTTATCACCGGGATGACCAAGATTGAGAGGGCTACCGTGAGGAGGTATAGGATGGGGTTGCCTGAAGCTATTAAGTCGGCCACGAACTCCCCCCTACTCGGATCCCACACGTAATGTAGTGGGAAGGGGTTCCTACCTATCAACCAGTCCCACGGCATCGCTTGTGGGGGTCCCTCGGTAGTCTTAACGCTTAAGTGCCACCTGAACGCTCCCTCAACTGAGGAAGACCACCACTGGAGGAAACCGTCCTTGAGGATGTAGGGGATGCCTAAAACTATCAGTAACGCTATAGGCAAGTATATGAATAGTAAGAGGACTTTAGCTGGCTTGTCCCTCCTTATCCAGTGTAGGAGTGCTGGTATCGCGGGGAAGGCACCGCTAAACTTGCTTGCGAAGCCTAACCCTATGGAGGTAGCCGTGAGTCTTAGGCTGCCCCTCAGCGTGAAGTATAGGGTTAAGACAGTGAATAAAGACACGAAAATATCCAGCATGGCCACCATACTTAAAGACCTGAAAGTCTTGTCGAGAGCCGTTATTAAGGCTGCTGTGAAGCCCAGGAACGGCCAGACATTATCCTTGATCACCTCCCTGAATATTAGGAATATGACCAGCAAAACTAAAGAGCCAGCAATCACTGAAGGTATTCTCCATAGCGAGGGGGAGTCCCCAACGAAGAACATTGTGAAGGCTATGAGGTACTTGACTAGAGGTGGGTGTTCGAGGTTCATGTAGTCTAGAATGCCCTCAGCGTTCGGGTAGCAATAGCCTACGACAACCCTCCTCACGCCAGGGTGTGAGCTTAGGTTACTGAGTGTTGCCGGGTCGATCTCCACGCAGATAGCTGGGAGAAACTTCCCGTCAGACTTAAACTTATAGTATGACTCGTCCTTCACTAAACTCCCGCTAAGATTTGACACCACGTACTCCTTAACGCTGGCAACAGTCTTCAAATACTCACTCTCTATAGAAGACCTAGCCAACTCTACAGTCACAACGATTTTGCCGGCTGATGCGGGTGCGGGTCTTAAACCTAAGTATTTTATGAGGGTATTCCTCGCGGAACTCACGTACCAACACTCATCAGATATGTAATCGTTTATCCCAGCGACGTAACTATACGTTAAGTAAGCGTAAGTGACCGGTAACGCGGCAACCAGCACCACAGTCAGCAAGTAAATCCAACGCTTCCTTAAATTTAGACGCACCACCCCAACCACTAATAAAGATGTGTGGAAAGTCTAAATAAAGTCTGAGGGAAACTCAGCTTCGCAGGGCTTCCTCATCGATGTCCGTGTCGGAGGTTCTCATCACTATCTTATCCCTGTTATGAACTCTTATTAACTTATAGCTTATCTCCCGGCCACCACCTCACTCAGCGGGAGGCCTTGTTCAGCTCTCACGTTTTTTGTACGTAATAATTTCATAACAGGCCGGATAAACTTATAAGTTCTCTTCAAGTCTTTAATAGCGAGGCTTTCGAGTTATGGTAGCGTTTAAGGTTGCTGATTTAGGGTTAAGTGAGGCTGGGTTTAAAGAGATTGAGTGGGCTGAGAAACACATGCCTGTCTTAATGAGGCTTAAGAGTGAGTTTGTGAGGGAGAAACCATTAAGTGGTGTTAGGGTTGCCGCAGTTCTCCACGTGACTAAGGAGACCGCAGTCTTAGTTAGGACTCTGGTTAGCGGTGGTGCTGAGGTTTGGTTAGCCGGGAGTAACCCTCTCTCCACTCAGGATTCCGTGGCCGCTGCCCTAGCGTCTGAGGGTGTGCACGTGTTTGCTTGGAGGGGGCAGACCCCTACAGAGTACTACGAGTGCATATCTAGGGTGGCTTCCTCAGAACCTAATGTGGTCATAGATGATGGTGCGGATCTGCACGCTTACCTACACGGGGAGCGCAGAGACATAGGTTCTAGGGTTTGGGGAGGGACTGAAGAGACTACTACAGGCGTTAATAGGTTGAGATCTCTTGAGAGGAGTGGGAAACTCTTGTATCCGGTGATAGCTGTCAACGACTCCTTAACTAAGTTCATGTTTGATAACAGGTACGGCACGGGGCAATCAACTATTGACGGCATACTCAGAGCCACGAACGTCCTCCTAGCTGGTAAAGTCTTCGTGGTTGCCGGGTACGGGTGGGTAGGTAGGGGAATAGCTATGAGAGCGCGTGGCATGGGCGCTAGGGTAGTGGTTACCGAGGTAGATCCTGTGAGGGCTTTAGAAGCCGTTATGGACGGGTTCGAGGTAATGCCTATGAGTAAGGCTAGCTTAATAGGAGATATCTTCGTCACAGCCACCGGGAATAAGAGAGTGATTAGGGAGGAACACTTCAAGGTAATGAAGGACGGGGCGATACTGTGTAACGCGGGACACTTCAACGTCGAGGTAAGCGTTGAGGACCTGGAGAGGGTCTCGGTAAGTAAGAGGGTTGTCAGACCTAACTTAGAAGAATACCTACTCCCTAACGGCAGAAAGCTTTACTTGATAGGTGAGGGTAGGTTGGTTAATTTAGTGGCTGCCGAAGGACACCCCAGCGAGGTAATGGACATGAGCTTCGCTAACCAGGCACTAGCAGCTAAACACATAGTCCTCAACAGGGGGAGGCTTGAGAAACGCGTTCACGTGTTGCCGAGAAGCATAGATGAGAGGATAGCTGAGATTAAGCTAGAGTCGATGAATATAGAGATAGATAAGTTAACGGAAGAGCAAATAAAGTACTTAACATCGTGGGAGTACGGGACATAACCTAAAAATAAATACTTCAAAACCCATATAACTTCGGTGAGTAATCACTGCGCGATGAAATAAACCTGAAAAAGAGACTTATGTGGCTACCGGTGATTTTCCTACTATGTATTATTATAGTTAACACGAACGTGGTTGTGGGGAGTAGCTTAGCAAACTATAATTTCATCACGTTCGGTTCTAAGACGTGCCCTCACTGCAAGAACCTGCACGACTTCTTCAGCAAGAACTACCAAGGTAGGTATTACTTTTTATGGGTTGAGGACGCTGACGGCTCAAGACTTTTTTATGAGTTATATAAAGCTGAAATCAATCACGGCTTGAGTCAGGACTACGCGTACGCGGTCCCGCAAACACTAGTACTTAGGGACGGAGCACCAATCGCAGTGGTTATAGGGGAGGTAACAGATGTTAAGTTCTGGAATCAGCTAACATCAAGTGAGGTTACGGGTGAGATCCCGGTTTATCTCGGAAGCAACAAGTATGGTGTTGTGTTATCTAACGAATCACTCGCGAACCTTCTCTCAGACCTGGAGAGGGTTCTTCAGGCACAGACCTCTCAACCAAGCAATAATGCCTCACTTAACTTAATAGGGTTAGGCCTAGTAGTCGTTGGTGTTACTATTCTCGTGGTATACTTCGTGAAGCGCGTGATTTCATGATCAAGTAATTCATTTAGGTCTCATCAGCTTGGGGACTACATAGCCCGCTATTGTCGTGATCGACGTTATGATAAGTATTAGTGCAGAAACCGGTAACCCATAATATGAGGTTAGGAAGGTTTTTCTAGGGCCTAAAACCAGTGCAAAACCGAAAGCCGTAAAAGCTCCTATCAATAGTGACAGTAGGGCAGCCCCCCTCTGAATCTTCCCCCTGCTTTCACTAGGTGCTAACCAAGCAGCTATGGTTGCTGGAGCTAGCGGGAGTAGCAGGACGGAGGTAAGTACGGAGAGGTCTACAACGACTCCTAGCCTCAGATATGCTAGGTAGGCTGAAGCAATAGTTAATAACGCTACTATAGTGTTAGATAGCTTGAAGACGCTTACACCGCTCACGCCGCGCTTCTCTACTAAGTCCCTAACGAAGGAGGAAGCCACCGCGAGTATTATTGAGTTAGCCGTGCTGACGGCCGCGGCAAGTATCGATATGTATATGAAGGAAGCCAGCACCGGGTGAAGCCTGGATATCAGCGTTGGGGTTACTGAGTCTTGCTTACTGACGAACTCGAAAAGACCTAATTCCGTGAGGCCCCTTACCAAGAGTCCCACGTAAACAACTATGATGGTGTATAAGAAGCCGTACGCAGAGAATAGTATGACGGACTTCTTATATGATTCCATGTCTTTATGGACGTACAGCCTCACAACTACTTGAGGGTTCGTGGCCGCAAAGAATATCCACGGTATCGTGTATGCCAGGAAAGTCGGTAGGGTCCAGAAACTAGTTATGCCTAGGAAGCCCTTCTCGCTTAACACGCTCATGACTTGACTCACTGTAGTATCTGATGAAGGCACTACGCCGTATAGTAACGATAGTATCAGGGCTGCCGCGGCGGAGAGCATCCAAATACCTTGGTAAGCGTCAGTGGTAGCGACACTCCACATGCCTGCTAAAACAGTCCACACCAGCGTGAGAACACTCATCACTATGATGCCTACCTCATACCCCGCCCCAAGACTCTCGAAGATCGTGGCAACACCGACCATCTGCGCTGTGACATAGGGTATCATAGCGACCAGGTAGATACATACCACAACATACCCCACAGCTCTTGACCCGTAAAGATCTGAGAGCATTTCGGACGGGCTAACCCACCCCCTCTCCCTAGCCATAGCCCACACAGTAGGTCCTAGAAGAGCCAGCATTACCACGGTTGCTAACAAGTAAGCTAGCTCAAAGCCTAGAGCGCCGACCCCGCTGGAGTACGTGAGTCCAACAAGACCAACCATCATAAACGCACTGTAGGTCGTTGCAGCGTAAGTCATGGAAGCCAGGAACCAGCCCAGCCTATAACCGGAGACGAAGTAGTCCTTACTAGACTTAATACCGTAGCGTCTCGATAAGTAAGCTATTATAGAACCTAGCGAGACGTACGTTACCAACATTAGAGAGAATACGAGTAGTGAGTCACTCATATGAGACCCCTCACTAAAAGCAGGTTGGTTATCGTTAACCAGACTAAGGTGGTGAGGGACCAAAAGAGGGCTAATTCAAGACCTTGAGACTCGTTAAGCATGACGTAAGGTACCGCGTAGAAGAGCGCTATCAAAACAATACTTAATATCGTGTAGGGGATTCTCAACCTACGAGGTCTCATTTGTTTCCCCGAACAATTGTTCGATAACGAAATATAAGCTTTAACTCCCAGTGCTTATTGAGGAAGATGCCTCCCAGATCCACAGTTCGGGAAAAGGTGTTGGAAGCTCTGAGGATGAGTGCTGGTGAGTTAGTGCCTCAAAGCTATCTACACAAGTCTTTAAAGATTTCTAGAAGTAGGGTATCGGAAATCCTCGGCGAGCTTGAGCATGAGGGCCTGATATCTAGGGTTAAGGTAGGTAATCAATACCTAATTAAGCTACTTGATTTTAGGGGAGAGCCCACCAGTAAATTGAGGGTTTTTCACGTAGGTCTCGTATGGTCTAGTGAGTACCCCTTCCTAACGATTTTCGCTAAGAAGGTTAAAGAAGAGCTTAACGCGATCATTAAGACAGTAGTTTTCACTAGCTCCATACAAGCTACTAGGGCGCTGGTGTTAGGGGATCTTGAGTTAGCTCTGACGCCCACGATAACACAACTACACTTCTACTCCGCGTTTAAGAACTTCAGGATTATTGGGGGAGGTGCTTACGGGGGTTCTAAGGTATTAGTGAAGGATTCGGTGAGTGTTCACACAACTTACTCAAGTGAATTATCTACGATGGATTTAGTGAGGTCCCTGTCTATGAGGGAGGGGATAATACCTGCAGACGCGATAACGAGGTATTTCAGGAACCCTGAGGAAATTCTTAAGGCGGTCTCCGCTAACGTCGTTAAGTACGCTGTTGTCTGGCACCCAATATATAGGAGGTTGGAGGGGGCTGGGTACAGGGAAGCGTTAAGAAGTGAGGATCTTGAGGTAATGTATTGCTGTACGTTAGCTGCCTCCACCATAGTGCCTGAGGAGACACGTCGTGTGCTGAGCAAGGTTTACAGAGAGTCTTTAGAGGTGTACAGGAAAGCTCCTGAGAGGTGGGTTGATTGGTACTCTCTGCAGGTAGGTATACCGAGAGACGTGTTATTGGATGGTGTGAGGGAGTACAAGATAAACCCGGTCTTGAGTAAGACGGATCTCCGAAGATACGCTAGCAAAATACCTGTGGAGATACCGAACGCTGACACAGTATTGAATGAGGTCTTAGAAGCAGGGGAGTAAGTGCTCGAGCACCCGTATCTGTGGAGGAAAAGACGTGCTTAACTTAGCTCAAGAATTGGGTTACCTCCTCAACAACCCTACAATAGCCCCTATTATGAAGCCTGTGGCGATAGGGCCAACTATCACCACACCCAATATTTGAAGAGCTGTGATTATGTAAGGCATGGCGTTAACTATTTCAGGGAAAAGCCTGCTCAGCAACGTGCTGAGTGAGTCTCCAAGACTCCACACTGAGAGGAATGACCCTATGACTAACGTGATGAGTAACGCAATCACGTACTTTATTATCTTGAAGGAGAAGTAACCAACCAAGAACCCCATCAAGAACTGAATGAGTGTTGAGGCGTAGAACTTCGGGTTCGACATAAGCTCTGAGATTAAGTCAGAGAAAGTGTTTTGATCCCCGCTCACGTCACTAGCTACGCCGACACTTGGCAAGACCACCATTAATACGAGGCTCACTGCAACTAAGCAAGCAAGTGAGAAACCCCTCAATTCTATTACACCGAATATATTCTCAGTAAACTTCCTTATTAAGCATTGACCCATAACACACCTAAGAATATCCCTGACTACACCCTAGGACACGGGGAGAAAGTAATGTTTAGTCATATCTAAAAATAAAGTGTTCTCTCCTATATGCTGAATCCCAAAACATGTATTCGTAGATTGAGCTTATTTTAAAAGCTCTTGAAGCTCTAGACCAGAGATCCGCGTCCGCGTGACTTAAGACCTCGTCCAGTATTTCTAAAACCCTCTCAACATACTTGGCATACTCCTTAGAAGAATAGAGTGATATCCACTTACTGTAGAGTGGGTGCGGCGACCCCACACCCTCCAGGTAGCGCCCGACCTCGAGATATATCCAGTAGCAGGGGGTTACCGCGGCCACGCCGACGGGGAATTCATTCAGTAGCACCGTCCTCCATAAGTGGTTCACGTACCCCATATTTGTGGGGGTTAAGAGCGTTTTCTTGAGGTCTTCGGGCGTGAGGTTCCAGGCGCGGAAGTATTCGTTGTGTAATGCTTTCTCAAACTCTAGTATCGCTATTGAGTCCTCAGCGAATACCTTAACCCACTCCTCCCTAGGCGCTTTCCCAGCAAGTGTTGCTAGCACTCGTGAGTACTCATCTAAGTATAGCGCGTCTTGAATCACGTAATACTTGAACACTTCCTCGTCCAGCGTGCCCTTACTTAATCCCTCTATGAAAGGGTGTTTGATTATCGTGTTGAAAACCTTGCTTACCTCCGCCCACAAGTTTTTTGAAGGTTTATTCATGTTGAGGTCCCTTACCTAACATCCCTTACTATTTCCTCAGCTACCTTCTTGCCTGAAAGCAGCATGCTGCTGAATATGGGTCCCATCCTATGAATATGTTTTAATGCGGCTACAGCCATCCCAGTAACGTAAAGCCCCTCAACCACCTTACCGGTCATCTCAACAACTCTCGCCTCACCTAATTCTGAGTGAGCGGATCTCTCACCCAGCAATTTAATGCCTGCGGACGGGTTCTTCCTCTCAAGTATCCTCAGAACTTCCGCGTCATGTCCCGTAGCGTCTACCACTGCTTTAGAGTAGATGAATAGAGGGTCTACGTGGAGTCCTGCTAGGGGTACGGCACTCCATTGCACGACCACGCCAGCAACCCTGAAAGGGTCTTCACGCACTATCAGGTCCTCGACCGTGATGCCGTGAATTATCTTGGCACCAGAGTCTATCGCCCCGGCAGCTAGCTTAGCCATTAGCTCGGAGGAGTCCAGCACGTATAGGTCATACTCACTCACGTACTCGTACTTAACCCTGAACTCCTCAAGTATTGGGAGAGCTCTCGCGTCGACCACTATCTTATGTAGTAGCATGCCACCACCCCCTATACCACCTCCGAAGCTCAGCCTCCTCTCTAAAACCACTGTCTTAAGACCTGAGCTAGCTAGGTACTTAGCCGCCGTAAGACCTGAGGGACCGGCGCCAACCACCACAACGTCAGTGTTAGTTAGTTTTAGCCAGTCCTCAGCCGTGGACCTCCATATAGCCTTAGAAATCCTCGATTCCAGGGGCTCCATTTAGTCCACCAATAAAACCTAATTATTAAGGTTTTTATTCTTTAGTGATAATTGAGAGTCGGTGAGAGAATGAGTAATCGTTTATGGAGGGTGGCTATCACGATAGCTGGTAGTGATTCAGGTGGTGGTGCGGGGATTCAAGCAGACTTAAAGACCTTCGCCGCTCTAGGGGTTCACGGAACCGTAGCCATTACGAGCGTGACGGCTCAGAACACACGTGAAGTTACCGCAATACACGACATACCTCCCGACGTAGTCTACGAGCAGATCAGGGTAGTGGCTGAGGACATAGGTATTGACGCAGGGAAGACCGGCATGTTAAGCAATAGCGACATAATACGTTCCGTTGCGAGGGCTGTCAAGGAGTTTTCTTTCCCTCTAGTTGTTGATCCAGTCATGATAGCTAAGAGTGGTGCCAGGCTACTTAGGAAGGAAGCTGTCGAGGCGTTGAAGAAGGAGTTACTGCCTCAAGCTAAGGTAGTAACACCGAATAAGGCTGAGGCAGAGGTCCTTTCAGGGATTAAGATAGAGTCTTTGGAAGACTCTAAGCTAGCGGCGAGGAAAATCGCTGAGGAGTATTCTTGTGAGGCGGTGGTGGTTAAGGGGGGACACCTAGAAGGTAGTGAAGCCGCGGACGTTCTCTACTGGAAAGGCGAGTACCACGTATTAAGTAGTCTAAGGATTAGCGACGCGTGCACTCACGGGACGGGCTGTGTCTTCTCAGCAGCTATAGCCGCGTACTTAGCTAAGGACCTGAACGTGCTTGAGGCAGTCACTAAAGCTAAGGAATTCGTGACTAAAGCTATAGAGTTCGGGGTAGGGGTAGGTAAGGGTCACTGCCCTGTCAATCCTGTAGCTTGGGTTGAGATACCCGCACACAAATACCTAACCCTAGTAAGTGTTGAGAAAGCTCTGGAGGAGTTACTCAGGAACTCCGGGAAGGTTCGTGAGGCTGTTCCTGAGGTAGGGATGAACTTAGTAGAGAGTATACCGGCACACTACGCGAGAAGCGTTAATGACGTCGCGGGAGTCATGGGTAGGATTGTAAGGTATGGGGACGGTATTAAGGCGGTAGGCCCGGTCAGATTCGGCGCGTCATCGCACTTGGCCAGGCTCGTTCTCGAGGTTTTGAGGAGAAACCCTGAGATTAGGTCAGCGATTAATATTAGGTATGACGAGAAATACTTGAGGAAAGCGGCTGAACTAGGTTACTTAGTTATAGGTGTTGATAGAACTAAAGAACCTGAAGAATCTAAGAGGGTTGAGGGCAGTTCTCTTAAGTGGGTCGTGGAGGAAGCACTTAGGAGTTGTGGCTGGAGAACCCCGGACCTCATATACGACACAGGAGACGTGAGTAAGGAAGCCATGATAAGAATACTGGGCAGGAACGCTGCCGAGGTAGTGGAGAAACTTTTGAAGATTTTAGGGTGATTATTAGGCGATACTTTATTCGCTGGTCTTTACGCGTAGGTAGGGGTTGTAGTCGAGTGTTTGCGTTACCTCGCTTAACCAGTTCAGGACCCAGTATGATGCGGGTCTTAGAGGTTCTTGAGGTCCCGTAATACGTCTTAGCGTGGACTTAACGTGGTGTTTTACTGCGGCAACCGCGGCCGCGACCTCCTGAGTAGTTAATACCTCCTTCTCTCGTTTCTCTGCAGTAACTAGTTCTCCCTCAGTCTCAGGTACTCGGGTGGGTTCAGTGGTCTTAAGCCTCTTCTCTACCACTAACCACTTATAAAAATAGATTATGAGGATTATTATGGCGAGGACTATGAAAGCGTTTAGTAAGCCGACAACTGACGGAAACAGTCCTTCCTCTAGGGAAGCCAGTTAATACCACCAATTAAGTCTGTTGGGTTAGCTAATAAAAGCTTAGTAGTGCGTTATTTACGAGTGCTCACGCTTCAAGAACCTACTATCCTGTACTTGATTTCCCTGAAGAGTGACTGCCTAGCTAGTCTAAGCTCCTCCACCAACGCCTCGTGAAGGTAGGTGACGGTAGCTAAGATCACGTACGTTAGGATCGCAGGAATCAGTACTAGAGGGGATAGCAAGTACCATGTAGGGTATGTCGGGAAAACGCTGGAAGCGCCTAGGTAGAGGATTCCCGCTGAGGTTACTTGATTTAAGTTCAGGTTGAGTAGTGCGGTGGTTGTGGTTAGTTTGCTGATGAGCGCTAGGGCAAGCCCTAAGGATGCTAGTGAGGAGAGTGCTCCCCCGAACAACCATTTGACTCCTGTGCTGAAGTCCCTGCCGCTGAAGAATAGGTAATGTGTTAGTGCTCCAGCGAGTACTAGGTACGTACCTAGAATGAGTATTGACAAGGATAAGAAACTCAAGCAAAAGAATGTGTCGTATCTTACCGGGGTATCGTAGAACAGTAACTTGTGATATGTTAGAGCTACATACCCCTTAATTACCCCGTCTACGTAGTAGGCAGGGGTCGCTACTAAGTAAATCACGTAGATACCTAGGAAGATGGAGTAGGTAGATGTTAGGGTAACTAACTTGCGCAACCTCTTAACTAAAATCAATTCTTCTCTGCTCAACAACTTCCTCACCCATGAATAAATACTTGATCATCACGTACGCGTACTCACCCCTACCTTCAATCAATAACACGTACGTGTTCTTAGGGCTTACCGTGAAGCCCTCTAATTCCTTAACCTGAGTTACCTTATGAGTTCTAGACCACTTATCGTAACTCATGTAAGTAACCCTAACCTGTGTTACGTTAATCGGTAGGTAATTAGGGTTACTTAAGATTAGGGAGTTATTACTGACTGAGATACCTAGCTTACTCCAGGATATGTGGAGCGGGTAACTACCTACTAGGAAGCCCTTATCTAGGGTTAGGTTTACTAAGACCTTAAAACTAGTTAGTCCCTCCTTATAAGCTACCGCGTAAGTTTCAGGAGGCACTACCACCGCAACACTATCTGAGGTCGGTATGTAAGCACTGCACCCAAGCACCTGATCACCTACCTCAACCAAGCACCCGGCAACACTAACTAGCTTCAGGTTTTGCACGCCATACCTCACTAGTATTAAGGAGCCGGGCTCAAGTATTTCAACACTTCTTAAACTCATCGAGGGCTTAACGAGCGTTGGCTCGGTCGTGAAGTGATGTAGCGGTACTAAAGCTACTAAAGCTAAGTTGATTATGGTGAGGACGAAGAAAACAATCATCTCAACGTCCCCGAAACCCCTAGCTAGCCTCAGCAACTTCTCCCTCTCTTTAATCAGGTATAAGCTCATGCAAGCTAGGCAAGCAGGTAACCAAGCAATCAGAGGTATTATTAGGACAACCCTATACCTCACGTAAGACTCAGGTATCGGTGGATCTTCAGACGGGTTATTATCACCTTTAGTAACTACTTGAGAACCGCTTAACTCAACAACTCTGTGGACGGTGCAGTAAGTGGGGTTGCTACACCAGACAACCACGTCGCCCACGTCATAACCTACTATGTCTTTATGGAGACTGACGAGTAAGTCGCCGGGCTTCATAGTCGGGTACATAGAGTACCCGCTAACCAGTGAGAAATTCAGTGGAAAGTAGGTGAATCTGCTAAGCAGTATTAAGGTAAGGAAGGATATGACGACTGCCATGGTTATTAAGTGTGTGGACTTATAACTCATCCTCACACCCTCAACGTGATTGGGTAGTAAACACAGATACTTCTTGAGATCGGGTCACTACAGTATGTTAGTTCTAGAGAGAGACTTGATTGAGTATTACTATCCTTACTAACCGATACGTTAATTACTGCTTCCGTGACCACGAGCAGTAAGTCTGTGTGCACGGGTTGTGAGGGTGGTGAGCTCCCGTCAATCAGTAAGGTAGTGCTTGAGGTACCGTTCGATAACTTGATGATTAGTTTCAGATCCTCACTCACTAAGGAGGAGTTCGGGTAGAACACTAACCCAACATAGTAAGGCATTGAGTCCTGGTTCAGCACTTTAAGAACTTGGGTTTCAGGTAGCGTGAGCGAGTAGGGTGAGAAAATCACGGTTACCTCAGCTCTAGTCAAGTAATCTGATAGATTAACGAGTACGGAATGGATTAAGACCCTGTAATAATCTCCCCCAACCACTGCCTCATGAATTAAAGTCGTGCAGGGCTCGATGCCCCCACCATATATTTTGAAAGAAGCTCCTAAGCCCCTACCAACAACCACGTCTCTCAAGACATCTAAACTCACGACCCCACCGTCCGACACCGCTCCAGCTACTAAGAAACCCTCATCGTCGTAGAGCTCGACACTATAACCTTGAGGAATCCCCTCAACCAATAAATACCTAGGACTCCCGATAGATATGACGAAGTCATCGAACATTGCTTGAGCACCCGCCACACCCCCAGAGCCATCGACACTCACCCCGACATAGGACGGCGTAAAGAACCGAGCTCCCCCTATCTGAACACTGCCTGAGGCAAGGACATTGCCGTTCACGTCATACACGGTAGCTGATATAGTGTTGGTTGACGCAACCCTGCTGTAATTAATTAAGAGGATAAACCACCTGGTCCCGTCGACGTAGAAACTCTGAGTACTCCTATAGAGCCGGGACCACCGGTTTCCGCTCCAATACCATATTTCTAGGTATCCGGTCGTTCCGGAAGCGTAGACGGAGATCTCGTAGCTTCGGGAGCTTACTGAATTACTCTGAAGTAGTATAACCCCCATATATACACCACCACCCGCCTGAGTCACTTGGCGAACCTTAACGGAGACGCTGAAGCTCGTGTAGGAAGAGATGCTAGACCCCCAGTAATATACGGAGGAATAGCCCGGACCACCATTATTATCCGTCCCCCGCAAGGAATTACCCCTAAACCCCGCGCCAACACTAATAACCCACGAACCACCAAGCAAACCCCAACCAGCAGGCAACTCCTCAAAATCACTAAAGGTCAGAGAAGCCCTACCAACACGGTAAGACCCCCCGCAAACCAGAAAACTATAACCACTGAAAACCAAGGGCGGGGGCTGAGGAACAAAACCAACACCAACAGGGTAAAAAACATAAAGAGAAGAATAACAAACCGCAAGAAAACCAAACAGGGAGAGAAACATTAAAACAAAAAGAACACG
>CAYZXH010000006.1:38685-49503 GCA_964482405.1 uncultured Desulfurococcaceae archaeon
TAATCTTCACGATATCGTAGTAGTAGTTTCTCTGTAGTGTCGGGTGAACTTCTATGCTGAGGCTCGTGCCTCCATCACCAATATTAACTGTTATTATACCACCCCATAGGTCTCTTTGACCGGCGTTGCTTCCTGATTCAAATACTACTGGTGGTTGTTGAGGGCTTATCGTTAGGTTTATTGGGTAGTATACGAAGACGCTGGCGTTTACTATGCTTACTAATGTTGCTATGGCTAGTAACACTATTAGCTTTCTTCTCATATTCATTTATTTATTCCCTCAATTAATTTTCTTGGTGTCGTGAGTTGTTTTTAAGGTTTTCGCCTCTATGAGTTGTTTCGTTTTATATGGGCTTATATCATGTTCATTTTGATTCGCTTTAATACTGAAGAATAATATTGTGATCTAAGCTGTGAGAGCTGAGTTCTTCGGTTTATTGTTTTATGTGGTGTTGGCTGGGTTTTGGGTGAGTGTTAATGCTTGTTTTCCTTGGTTTGGTTTCCTTACGTTTATTAACTCTTGCTTCAATATATTTTATGAGGTGTTTGTAATGAGTAGGTTTGCGGGTATGTTAAGTCTCTTAGTCTTGGTGCTGGCTTCGGTGATGGCTGCCGTGGTTGCTTATTCTCAGGAGCCTATGGTCGTTGTGTTCAGTGCTTCGGATCCTGTAGGTGATGATAAGGGTACCGGTAGCTACACATACCCTACTAACGCGGTGTTTAAGCCGGGAGTCTTTGATTTGACAGGGTTTATGGTTATGGAGAACTCCACGCACGTGGCTTTCGTAGTCTTCTTAAGGGATTTAGGAGGTAATCCTTGGGGCGGTCCCGCCGGCTTCTGCTTACAGCACGTGCAGATATACGTGAGGACAACCGCTACCGGAATCACTAACACGTCTACTTATGGGTTGAAGGTAGTCATAGCTGATGATTATGCGTGGCACTACGCAATACTGTTAACTCCCGGGTGGGGTGAGGAGCCGGCGCCTCAAGGCCAGGTATCAGCTATTTACGACGCTACCGGTTCTTTAGTAATTAAGGCTGGGGAGGCGGGCTTCACGGTCTACGCAGACACCTCGATGAACGCTATAGTAGCTCTGATAAGCAAGTCGCTGTTAGCAGACGTTGATAACGTAGCTAGCTGGAAGTACGTGGTCACGGTCTCTGGCTACGACGGCTTTGAAGCAAGTAAGCTGAGGTCTGTTGGGTTATCAGCTGAGGAGTGGAAGTTCGGCGGTGCTGATACCTACGCTCTAGCCGCTAACGTAGCACCTCTAGTCATAGATCTCCTAGCACCTACAGCAGACGCTCAATACGCTATGCTAACCTCCTATAGAGTAGATCCTCAAACACTGGAGGGAACCCCTGCCGTAGTAGAGGGTGTTCCAGCACCACCACCTCAGCCAGTTACTAAGACGGTTACTGAGACAGTTACTGAGGTAACCACCAAGACTACCACATCCGTCGTCACTACGGAGATCCCGACACCTGTTCCAGAATACGTTACTGACTGGACAACAACTATAGCTGTCGGCATCATATTGCTAATAATAGGTGTTCTCCTAGGGTACGTGTTCTTCAGGAAGAAGTAGGAATAAAGGTTTTTCAAGCTATAATCAACTTTATTATTTTTTCTAACGTATTCTTTGATGGGTGGGTGTGTGTCCAGGGTTTCTTTAGTTAATGTGACTAAGAGGTATGGTAAGGTTGAGGCCGTGAGTAAGGTGAGTCTCGACATAGAGGACGGCGAGTTCTTTGTTTTATTAGGTCCCTCAGGTTCCGGGAAGACAACGACCCTCAGGCTGATAGCTGGTTTGGAGGTGCCTGAGGAGGGGGAGATAAGGATAGATGATAAAGTAGTGAATCATAAGACGCCTAAGGAGAGGAATATCGCGATGGTTTTCCAGAATTACGCGCTGTACCCGCACATGAGTGTCTACGATAACATCGCTTTCCCCTTAATGGTTAGGAGGAAGGAGCTGAAGCTGAGTAAGAGTGAAATAGACCGTAAGGTTAGGGAGGTTGCTGAGTTACTTAAGATTTCTGAACTCCTGCGCAGAAAGCCCGCGCAGCTGTCTGGAGGGCAGCAGCAGCGGGTAGCTCTAGCTAGAGCTCTTGTTAGGGAACCTAACGTGTGGCTTCTTGACGAGCCCTTAAGCAATATAGACGCTAAGTTAAGGACTGAGATGAGGGCTGAGATAAAGAGGTTGCAGCTAAGACTTAAGGTCACCACGATATACGTGACGCACGACCAGGTTGAGGCCATGACCTTGGCTGACAGGATTGCCGTGATGAATTACGGTAAGGTATTCCAGGTAGGTAAGCCTCTCGAACTATACAATAACCCGAAGAATATGTTCGTAGCTAGCTTCATAGGATCTCCCGGAATGAACTTCATGCGAGCTAGGGTGGAGAGCAACGACCCTAAGGTGAGGTTAGGGAAGTACGTGCTGAACCTTTCGGGACTCCCCGAAGTGAGTGGTTTGAGGGAATACGTGGGTAAGGAGGTAATGTTCGGAGTGAGGCCTGAGGACGTGTTACTAGTTGATGACGGATCGTACGACGCGGACGCGGAGGTCATGGTCTCAGAACCTTTGGGCTCTGAAACCATAGTGACGCTGAAGCTATCTGATAACATCATCAAGAGCAGGACTCACGGCAGTAAGTTGTATAGTATAGGGAGTAAGGTTAGGGTTAGGTTCGTCAAGGAGAGAATAAAGTTCTTCGACCCAAGCACGGGAGAACTCATTTAACTATCACTCCCTAACGCTTTTAACATTAAGCGTTAATTAGCTAACGATGAGTAATGTATGAGGTAGTAGGGCGGGAGAGGTTAGGGCCGCACTACGGCAGGTTAATCGCTGTCTTCTCCATACCTGACGAGAATTACAGGAACGTCTACTTATCATCTCTATTCACTTCCTTCGCCCCAAGCTACTTCAGGCTATCTAAGAGGGGTGGTCGGTGGGGTATTGAGGTTAAGGTATGGGACGGCGAGTATCCCTACATCTTCGTAGTCAACGACTCTAAGACCGTCCTAGATCCTGAGAATCCTGAGAAGACCTACTTAAGACCCTTTCCGGAAAACAAGAACATCGAGTTGGTCATGTCTATAGCTAGGTTAGGTGAAAGCAACCCTAAGACGATTAAGCCATGGCATGCGATCCACACACCTACAGACCCCTCCCACGCCTCAATATATGAGGGTAGTCTAGTACTGAGGGTTAGGACGCATTCAAGCGTTGTTAAGGAGTGTTATGTTGAGGTATTAGTTGACGGGGTAAGGAAATTCGTTAGAGCGGATAGGGTGGGTCGTGTCGGTTATTACGATATCCACGAGGTCGTCGTACCTGAGGTTACTTCTAAGAACATTCTCTACAGATTCTTCCTTAAGACTAGGGACGGGGAGATGCTGACGTACGGTGGTGGAGGCTTAGGTGATGGGAGCTTCATTAACTTCCTCGGAGAGTTCGTGGCGGCGCTTCCTTGGTATTTAGGGACCACGTATTACCTGATATTCCCCGATAGTTTCAGGAGGTCTGGTGAGGGGGTAGGCAACGATAACTTGAGGTGGGATATCGCTCCAAGACCCCACGGCTTCCTGGGAGGGGATTTGAGGGGGATTATTGACTCACTAGACTACATTAAGGGATTGGGTGTCGAGACTCTCTACCTAACACCCATATTTAAGTCTCCCTCATACCATAGGTATGACGTGGAAGATTACTTCAGCGTGGATCCTAGGCTAGGCGACCTAAAGCTCTTTAAAGAACTCCTCAGCAGGGCTAGGGAAGCAGGTATTAGGGTGATCATCGATCTCCCAGTACACCACACGTCAGTATGTAACGAGTTATTCGTTAAGGCTGTTTTAAGTAGGGAGTACCGCGATCTCTACTACTTCCATCAAGAACCTGGTGAAGATCTCGTGAGGCTGATTAAGAATTTCTTGAGTGGCGGGATTAGTTGCGTTGAGTTACGTGACTCGATATCTAAGCTGAGTGAGGCTCCTTACGAGACTTTCCTAGACGTTAAGGTCATGCCTAAATTAAACGTCTTAAACGATCGTGTGAGGGACTACGTAATTAAGGTAATTGATTTCTGGGTTGACGTAGGTGTTGACGGGTTCAGGGTGGATGTGGGTCAGGCACTACCGCCAGAGTTTGTTGAGGTGCTTAGGAGAGAATTGAGGTCGAGGAGGGGGGAAGCGTTATTACTGGGTGAGGCTACGAGCGACCCTACCTACTTAGAAGAGTTACTAGCTAGCGGACGATACGATTCCTTAATGAATTATGGACTCATGAGAGATGTTTTAGCGGTTCTTGACGGCATGATAGACTTAGATCACTTCATAATTTCCTCTATGAGTAGGTATTCCGTGCTCGCGCCTTTAAAGAGTCTCTCACTATATAATTTGCTGGGATCTCATGACACGCCGCGCATAAAGACCTTGATTAGAGACCCGCTTAAGCTTGAGATCGCTTACGTTCTCTTATTCTGCTTGACAGGCTCCCCCTCCCTGTACTACGGGGATGAGGTCGGTATGGTTGGTGGAGGAGACCCTGATAATAGGAGAGGCATGGTATGGGATGAGAGTATGTGGGATAAGGAACTTCTGAGACTAGTTAAGGACTTGATTCAGGTGAGGAGAACGTGCTCGCCAATAAGGAAAGGCTTGATGAGCATGAGTAGGGTTGAGGACTTACTCATGATAAGTAGGTACTTAAGCTCTAGTCAGGCGTTAGTAATAGTCAACATGTCTGAGAAGACTATCGCTTTTGATAAGGTAGCGAGTGATTTAAGACCTATCATGTCTAGGAGGGTTAAATTCAACAACAACGAACTCGTTCTCGGCGAGTATGGGTTTGTAATACTGTGTCGAGAAAGCGTTAAGTAGCTTGTAGCGTGATCCTGAGGTTTCTTCCAGCAAGATCGCCTACCCTCAACCCCAGGACAATTATTAAGCCTTGTAAGGATTCCTTCACCCCCTTCTCAGTTCTTGAGAGAGTTACGTGTTTCCAGCTCCACAAATTAACGACCTCACTTAACCTTACCTTGATCGCGTTACTCTCGGAGACTACTGTGAAATCATTAGTTTCCGCGTACTGACCGGCCTCAACGACCTCCCCGTCAACCTCAAGTCTCAGCTCGTTTAGTGAGTATGGGGAGAACGGGAACTCAATGAGTAAGACCTCATCACTTCTTGGAGTCTCCCCTAAGTAGTACGTGGTAGTCAGGGTTGAGCCGCTTAGGCGATACTCCTTAACGATCTCCAAGCCTTTAAGTCTAGATCTCAATACCATGCTGGAATTCCTTAATTCGCTCAAGACATAGTCTGTGATACTCACTAAGTCTTCCGCGGTATAGCCGCCTCCCCTACTCACCCATTCCCTCAAGCTAGCTACGTTCCTAACTATGAAGTCTCTGAATAAAGCTCTCCTGTAGGTGTCGTGTGTGTAGTATGGGATATCACTTAAGTATGTCTCAGGGTATCTTGACATGATATTAATTAAATTACATTCCTTCCCTCGCTCCCTGTAATCTAGCTCGAATATCGTGCCGCCGTCAGAAGGCTTCACGTAAGCGTTGAGTGATTCCCCCTCAATCAGTACCTCGTCTACTCCGTCAAAATCAAAGTCTGTTTTCTTGGTGCCGTAACTGCCTAAAATCCTGTCCGCGATATTCTCCGCTCTTATTAGGTTTCTGTAGACCTCAGCTCTTAGGTGATGTATGTAGGTCCCGCCAAAGAGGCCGTGCCAGTACACGTCGTTACATTCAGCTAGGTGTATGTGGTCCCACGCGTCCTCAAGTCTGGAGTTGCTGCGTGCTTCTGCTTCAAGAACCTTATTCCTAACGTGTATGAGTTTCTTATGCATGTTGTTAGACTCACTATACTTGGTTAGGAAGTTCCATACCAACCCCCCGCTCCATTCCATCATCTTATCGTAGCTCCCGTGAGGCAGGTACGTGAGTCCCTTAGGAACTCCTAGCCTTAAGTAATCTCTAGGTCTTAACATACAGTACTTGTCGCTCCTCATAGAGACTTGAAGGAATTCCTCAAGCCACCTACCAGTAACGTCCCACGGTCTCCACTCACCGAATTTCTCGGCGTCACTACCCCATAAGATGTAGGGACTCCCCTCAAGCTCGGAAGCCTTGGTTATGTACTCCACTACCTCAGGTATCGGGGACCAAGGCAGCTTATACCTTATCTCAGTATCTATGAAGAATAGCTTAACGGGCTTGCCTGAGTCCTCAGTTATCCATAAATACTTGCTGTCACCCCACTTCATCCCCTTCGAGTAGAGTAGTTGGTCGTCTACGAAGACGTACTCGTACCCGAACCTACTGATTACGGGAGGTATTGTTTGATCCCAGAATCTCTCAGGTAGCCAGAAACCCTTGAGGGGATAATCACCGATTAACTTCCTGAAAAGCTCGATGTATTTCCTGACTTGCTCAACGCGGTCCTCGATAGGTATTAGCGGGAGTATGGCTTCGGAGTAAGCGCCGCCAACGAATTCCGGAAACCCTAAATCACCGGATTTCCTGATGTGTTCCAGGAAGTCTGGGTAGTGGTCTTTAGCGTATAAGAGTAGGGGGCCTGAGAAGTGTAGGGCTACGGGCGCGCGGTACTTCATGAGCGTGTTCATTAACGGCTTATAACAGTTTTCGAAGAGTCTTTCAAGAACCTCACCTAACTGACCTACTGGTTGGTGAAAGTGTATAACGAATATAAAGACGGGCTTTCTCTCCGAGGAACACGCATTCCCCCGCCCCTCGTGTTCAGCCACAGTCAACGGTCTACACCAGATTATATTTCACGACATAACTTAATTAGGTGGTGTGTGGATGGCGTGCTGCGGGGACGAGGTCGTTGAGTGGGTTATGAGTAGGAGGTGGTACCCTCTTAAGGGTGTACTACCGGACGAGATAATTACCCTTAACCTGGGGGAGAGTCTTAAGGGGCTTCTCATAAGGATTGGGTCACAACAGGTTTTCACACCTGTGACGATCAGGGACGGCGAGTATGTTGAGGGCGAGTATACGGTTGAGTATGTTGAGAACTTGATAGGTGGTGGGGGATTACTTGAGGTCAGGAAATACGATGAGTTCCCGGAAGGTCAGGTAGTGGTTAAGCCCCTGCCTACCGCTTGGACTAACGTGATATCAGTTGTTGAGGTAGGTGATAGGAAGTACGTCTTCAAAGGTTACAGGACGTTCTCTCCGGAGTTAAGTGAGCCCAGATTCCTAAGGTATTTGTCTAGGAGGGGGTTCCCTTACTCACCTAAGCTAGCCTTGGAGGTTTCGTTAGGGGGTGTGGTGGTTGCGGTGATGACTAGGTACGTGGAGTCAGTAGGGGATGGCGGCATGCCTTTCTACCTAAGCGCCCTCAGATACTTCAGGGATGGCGTGCGGGATGACGTGGAAGCTAAGGCACGTGAGTTAGGTAGGGTGGTCGCGTTATTCCATGAGGTAATGAGTTTATGTGATGAGGAGTGGTGCGTGCCTAGGGAAGCGACGGACGAGGTGATTGAAGCGTGGTTAAGTGACGTGAGGTATCAGGAAGTTAAGGCTCGGGAATCTTTGAAGAAGCTGGGTGATGAGTTAAGGATTGACGTAACACGCTTAATAGAGGACTCGCTGAGCAAGCTGGAGAGAGGTCTCAGGGAACTACGTGGTCTGAGACTTATCAGGACTCACGGCGACCTACACCTAGCTCAAACACTCTACGATGGCGAGAACTTCATATTAATAGATTTTGAGGGGGAGCCTGGCAGGACGGGACGGAGGAGATCAGTCTTAGAGACGGCGTCAAGAGATCTTGCTTGCTTGTTAAGATCCCTCCACTACGTGACCATGTTCGCTTACGCGGAGGCGAGGAAGGAGGGTCTGGTGGACGTCTTCCGCGAGTTCATTAAGGAACACGAGTTAAGTAGTGAGGCTCTCAAATGGCAGGATAAGGTCTTCAACACTATGCTAAGAGAGTACTTGAGGAACGCGAGCTTACGGGAAATTCAAGGACTTGATGATGAGGGCCTATTCACTAACTCTCTTAAGGCTTGGGTTCTAGAGAGAGCTCTCTACGAGCTTTTCTACGAGATTAATTACGGGACCGGGTACGTGTACGTACCGCTTGAGTACTTACTGAGGGCGACGTGATTAACTCCCCTGACCTACTTACTCGGTATTTTGTAGGGGCACATGACCGAGTAGCTACAGTACCTACACTCCCAGTCATATCTGGGGATCTTCCTAGACATTATCCTGTTTATGACTTCATCCTCAGTAACTCTATCACTTACGAGGTACTGAGTCACTCTCTCAGGGGTTATGTAAACCAGTATTGTTTGGTTGAGGTTGAAGAGCCAGTTATATATTCTAGCCTGATCCACGTGTTGAGGCTTAGGTAGTTCGTAATCACTTCTAGCAGCCTTTATCTCCACCCCGATCATCTCATCACCTATCTTAACCACTATGTCCGCCCTACCCTCAACGGTTACTCTCTTACCGTCAGGTAAGACTACCTCACGACTACCCTCAACCTCTGTGGAGACTCCCTCACCCATAACACTCTTAAGTAGTTCCTGCAATCCTCTATGAACTAGGGTTCCCAGTATGAAGATCGGTGTGAAGATTTCTTTCTCGACTAACTCAGGATACTTAAGCTCATACTCTCTCTTGAGCACGCACCTCACGAGATCCGTAACCCAGTAAGTGTCCGCTCTCCTAGGATGCTTCTCTCTTTCTTCTTTGCTGACAGTATATAACAGGTTAACTAAGTCTAGCAGAGGCTCCTCACTCACCCCTAACACCATTATTATCAATGGATTAGGAACTTATTAATGGGTCCTCAAGCCTATAATTGAGGTGGTGGGGGGCGGATAAGAGGATACTCCTGACGTTCGTTTTATTAGGTCTTGTCTCGCTCTTCGCTGACATGACTTACGAGGGTGCTAGGGGTGTTTCAGGTGCTTACTTGAAAATCCTTGAGGGGACCGCGTTAGTAGCTGGTGCCGTGACTATCGGTGAGTTCTTAGGGTATTTAATGAGGTTTTTCAGCGGGTACGTAGCTGATAGGTTGAGGAGTAGCAGGGTCTTATGGGGTTTGACCGTGGCTGGCTACTTGATTAACTTGTTAGCTGTCCCAGCGCTAGCCTTAGCCGGTAGGTGGGAAATAGCTCTAGCGCTCTTCATCGTTGAGAGGCTGGGTAAGGGCTTGAGAGCTCCTGCGAGGGACGTGATATTATCGGAGGTTATTGAGGGGATAGGTAGGGGTAAGGGGTTCGGACTACATGAGGTTATGGATCAGGTTGGGGCTGTTTCAGGGCCTCTCCTAGTAACTTTCGTTTTAAGTACGTCGGGGGAGGACTACAGACTAGCTTTCTCTATTCTAGCAGTTCCTGCCGCGGTTTCTCTCGCGTGCTTGCTCACAGCCTACACCACGTACCCTAGGGTAAGGAGTGTTAGCTTGAGGAAGACTGTGGTGGGTCGTGGTCTAGGCAAGAAATTCAATATTTTCTCAGCTTCCCTCTCACTCATGACCGTCGGCTACCTGGCTTGGTCGCTAATATCCTACCACGTGAAGGTGTACGGCCTGCTCAGCGATCCTGAAATCTCCTTAATGTATGCTCTAGCGATGGGTGTCGACGCTCTGATAGCTTTCCCGGTAGGCTACCTCTACGATAAGGTAGGGCTGAAATCACTCGTACTGACGCCATTACTAGCTTCCCTAATACCGCCACTCCTCCTAACCAACACTAAGACTGCAATATACTTAGTTTCCGCTGTCTGGGGAGCTATTATGTCAATATATGAGACGAACATGCGCGCCGCCATACCAGACCTGGTAGAATCTGGGAGGAGGGCACTCGCTTACGGCACTTACGGACTCGTTTACGGTGCTGCGTGGATGTTCGGGGGCGTGATCGCCGGAACCATATACACGCTGAACCCAACCTACTTAATACCCTACACGTTAGTCGCTGAAGTAGGTTCCCTCATACTGATGATCTACCTGCTGAGAATTAAGGACTGAGTGAGTCGGCACGGAGCGGGACCCCCGGGTACAACCTTTAAAACTACTCAACCACATTGTTTTAGTGATGTGGGATGCTGAGGAAGGCTTTAGAGTTATTGAGGGCTGGGAGACCGGTCTTCATATACGACTCTGAGAGCAGGGAGGGTGAGGCAGATATGGTGTTCTTTGCCGGCGCCGTCGACACTTACGCGATAACTATTTCCAGGAAGTTCGCCGGCGGCTTAACCTGCTACGTCACCAGTAGGGAGGTAGGGTCTGTCTTAGGTCTTCAATACTTGGAGGAGGTGTTCCGGTTGCTAGGTTACGGGGAGCTGACGCGCAAGAGGCTGAGTTACGGGGACCCGCCGAACTTCAGCTTATGGGTGAATCACGTAAGTGTTAAGACAGGTATCAGAGACTCAGATAAGGCTAGGACGATAAGGGAATTAGATGAGGTAGTTCGTTTAATTACTGAGGAGGGGAAAATCTCGCTAGCTGTGAGGAAATTCTACTCTGAATTCGTGGCGCCAGGACACCTCCCTATACTCCTGGGCAGGGGTATTAGGATTAGGAGAGGACATACGGAACTTAGCTTAGCGTTAGCTGAGTTAAGTGGTTTAAGACCCTCACTAATAATCACTGAGGTCTTAAACGACGGCGACGCAGCCACCTACAGCGAGGTCATGAGATTAGCCGAGAAATTCTCCACCGTAGTGATTAGAGGAGATGAGATAATCTCAGCTTTGGAGGGGCTGTTTCATAGTTGATGCTTATGGATTAGGTTTATGAGTTCTGATTTT
>CAYZXH010000007.1:0-17905 GCA_964482405.1 uncultured Desulfurococcaceae archaeon
CATCTGGGGACAAACAGGACTTCACTAAAGTCTAAGGAATGGATCTCACGTAATGTTAAATACGTTCTGCTAGGAATATTATTTAGTGGCGTGAGTAGGTGGTGTTAGGGGGTGAGTCTAAGCACTGTTTGGGATTACGTTAAGGGCTCTCTTGACGTCCTGCTAAGTGATTATTCTAAGATGAAGGAGTTTGTGAGGGGTTTGACGAGTGAAGTACTTGCCAACGACTTAAGAAAGTACGGCGGGCCCATAATAACTAAGGAGGGCGGTAGGACTTTCTTCATTATTGGGGATTTACACGGCGATTTAGAGACCTTGGAAAAGATCTTGATGAAGCTCAACATTAGCTTGGTAAGGGAAGGCTTTGTGGAACTGGTTTTCCTGGGGGATTACGTTGACAGGGGTACTCACCAGCTGGAATGCTTGTTAACGGCGTTACTACTCAAAAAAGATTTCCCTGATAACGTGACTCTTCTTAGAGGGAATCACGAACCCCCACCACACCTAATACCACTACCACATGATTTCCCTCAAGTTCTTAAGAGGGCTTATGGGTACGTTAAGGGTAATGAGATATATCAGGACTTCATGGAGTTATTTAATAACATGCCTTTAGTTCTGTACGTAAGAGATTCGTTCATAGCTTTGCACGGTGGGTTACCTACACAGAATTACAACTCCGACGTCTCACTCAACGAATACCTTCTAGGAACTAATGAGCATGAGAGAATTAAGTTGCTTGAGGAAATACTCTGGAACGATCCGGTAGATCTCAACATAGGGAGGACCCCGTCCCCTAGGGGTGCCGGCTACTTATTCGGAATACCCGTTACCCAGTGGGTTCTGAAGAGGTTTAGAGTAAGGCTAGTTATCAGGGGTCACGAACCGTCCTACGAAGGCTTTAAACTAAACCACAGAGGTAGGGTAGTAACCCTCTTCAGCCGCGTTGGGGAGCCCTACTATAACAGGTATGCCTCATATATGTCTCTCGACACAAGCACGTCCCTATGTTTTGAAGAACCCACTCAGTGCATTAACAAAATAGGGCGTTGACCCACTTAAACTCACAAAGCATTATTTCCTCAGTTCTTTTCAGTATTTCCTAAACGTCCTTACTTAACTCGAGCAGTTATTTCATCCTTTAACTACTCCGAGCGGTCTCATCCTAGCTACTAAGGCAGCTATACCCACTTTATGCGATACTAGGGCTACTCTATCAACGTCTTTGTAGGCTTCCGGCATCTCCTCAACCACGGTCTCCTTAGAAGTTGCTTTAACGTAGATTCCTGAGCTAAGCAGTTTGTTTAACACTGCGTCAGCTCTACTCCTTCTCAGAGCTTCGTTCCTAGAAAGCCATCTACCGGCTCCGTGAGCCGCGGAGTAGAAGGTTCTCTTACCTTCAGGGATACCGACCATTAAGTAACTAGCTGTTCCCATAGACCCAGGTATTAAGACGGGCTGACCGACGTTCCTATACACCTTAGGTATCTCCGGATGCCCGGGCGGGAAAGCTCTCGTAGCGCCCTTCCTGTGAACCACTAACTTCATGTTCTTGCCCTCAACTTCATGTTCTTCTAGTTTAGCTATGTTGTGTGCTACGTCATAGATAGCTCTTAAGTCAAGGTTCTCAGGCTTGGTCCCGAACACTCTAGCCACGGACTCCCTAACCCAGTGAGTTATTATTTGCCTATTGGTGAACGCATAATTCGCGGCGGCAGCCATAGCTTCGAAGTAGTCTTGCCCTTCTTTCGAGTTGAAGGGTACTGAAGCTAGTTCCCTGTCCGGTGGGCTGAAGCCGTACTTACGCATAGCTCTCTCCATAACCCCTAAATAATCGCTCGCTACTTGATGTCCCAACCCCCTAGAACCTGTGTGAACCATTATGGTTATCTGCCCTTCATGGTCTATGCCCATTGCCTTAGCCAGTCTCTCATCGTATATCTTATCAACGACCTGAATCTCGAGGAAGTGATTGCCTGCTCCTAAAGTGCCTAGCTGGTCAGCCCCTCTCGACTTAGCTGTATTACTGACTTTACTAGCGTTAGCGTACTCTATCCTCCCGTAACTCTCTATGAATTCCCTATCCTCCTCCCACCCGAAGCCCTTACTGATAGCCCAGTCAACACCCTCATTAAGGACCCTGTCTAACTCAGTAAAGCTGAGTTTCAGCTTACCTGTACTCCCAACACCTGACGGGACGTTCCTAAATATCGTGTCAACGAGCTCCTTAATCCTGTCTTTTACGTCTTTAATACTTAAGTTAGTTCGCAGCAACCTGACACCGCAGTTGATGTCGTAGCCGACCCCGCCCGGCGATATGTAGCCGTCGTCAGCTCTTACGCCAGCCACCCCGCCGATAGGGAACCCGTACCCTTGGTGACCGTCAGGCATCACATAGGAAGCAACCTCAATACCGGGCAAGCAACCGACGTTCGCCGCTTGCTCTAACGTCAAATCCTCACTCATCTTCGAGATTAGGAAGTCGTCCGCGAATATTATAGCGGGGACTCTCATGCAACTCTTGTAAGACGACGGTATCTCCCACTCATACTCGTTAACCCTCTTAAGAGGCACCTTCACGTTACTCACCTAAATATATTAATGATGTTTGGTCAGTTTTAAATCGTTGTGCGAGGACTTCCTGAGAACTGTCTGAAGGCGGGAAGTCGTTAGCTTCGGGGTTAGCGCGGTCGTTCTACATGATTTAGCTTTTTAAGGCTATTATAGTTTAAAAAGTAGTCGCTAAGGGTTGGAGGGGTAGGTAGTGCCGGTCTGGAGATACTCCGTTAAGGTGGAAGACGAGGGGAGAGTTGCTAAAGCTGTAGTTAGGGATGTGCCTATTTCCCTGAAGGAGAGTTACGAGATCCTCAAAATAATAAGGGGTATGAGGCTGAAGGAAGCTGAGGATTTCTTGGAAAAGGTTGTTAGGAAGAAGGTTCCGGTTCCTTACGTTAGGTATAAGCTAAGCATCGCTCACAAGAAAGGTCTTTCCTCAATGTTTCCTAGGTGGAAGTCCCCTATAGGTAGGTACCCTGTTAAGGCTGCGAGAGAGATCTACAAGCTCTTAAAGAACGTAGAGAATAACGCGGAGAATAAGAACCTAGATGTTGAGCGCCTATACATACATCACATAGCCGCCCATAAAGGCAGGTACTTAAGGAGGTGGATGCCCAGAGCCTTCGCTAGAGCTACCCCTAAGATCAGGACAACAGTCAACATAGAGGTAATAGTGGCTGAGAGGTGATTGACTTGGTCGACGTGAAGGAACATTTCATAGGGTTGAACCTAGTTAGGCTGAAGATAGACGAGTTCTTATCAAAGAATTTCGTTAGAGCCGGGTATTCTAGGGTTGAGTTGATAAAGACTCCGTTGGGGACTAGGGTGGTTTTATACGCTGATAGACCTTCAATGATCATAGGCAGGAAAGGGCAGACAATAAAACAATTAACCGAGGTTTTAGAGAAGTACTTCAAGATCGAGAACCCTCAATTAGTTGTTACTCAAGTCGAGAATCCTGACCTAGACGCCAGGATAGTTGCTAGCAGGATAGCGCTAGCTATCGAGAAAGGCTATCATTTCCGTAGAGCGGCTTTCGTAGCGTTGAGGAGGGTTTTAGCTGCCGGTGCTCAGGGAGTTGAGATAGTGATTAGCGGTAAGATAGTTAGTGAGAGAGCTAGGTACGAGAAGCTGAGGGCTGGCAAGGTCTATAAGACCGGGCAACACTTGGACAGACTCCTGGACAGGGCTGTCGTCCACCTACTGCTTAAGCCAGGTATTTACGGTATTGAAGTACTCATAGTTAAGCCCGGAGAGCCTGACGATGTGATTAAGGTCGGTGCTGAGACCCCAGCGCAGGTAAGCGCAGAACCTCAAACCGTGTCAGAGCGTGGGGGTAGTGAGTCGTCTTAGGGGTGATACGTCTTGAGTCTCTCCGCTAAGGAATTAAGGAGTAAGAGTAGGGAAGAACGAGAGAAGTTATTGGTTGAACTGAGAACAGAGTTAATTAAGTTGAGGACTCAAGCACAGGTAGGGACTCTGAAAGATACTGCTAGGATAAGGATCGTGAGGAAGAACATAGCCAGGATATTGACGGTGAACCGGGAGGAGGAGCTTAAGAAATCCGTGAGTGGGGAGAACGCGAAATGAGGAGGACTGCCAGGAATTTAAGATATCACGAGTTGGTAGGGCTTGAGGTTTCCGTTAAGTCGCACACCGACGCATCTATGATTAGCGTGAGCGGTCTGGTTATCGGCGAGACTAAGAATATGTTGGAGGTATTGAGTGGTGGGAGGGTACTTAAGATACCTAAAATTGGAGGTCTTTTTGCTTTTAAGCTCGATGACGGAACTAATGTCATAGTGTGCGGTGATGATATAGTGGGCAGACCTGAAGACAGGTTGAAGAGGGTTGCGGGTGGTTGATGGTGAGTGAGTCTAAGGTACGTGATATAGGGATTAAGTTTGAGGGTCTCGAACCCCCTAGCAAGACATGCGACGACGATGAGTGCCCGTGGCACGGGCACCTCAAGGTCAGGGGAGGGCTTATCGTGGGGAGAGTCATTAAGTTGAGGGGTAAGAAGCTAGCCGTTGTTGAAAGAGATTACCTAGTTTACGTGAGTAAATTCAAGAGGTATGAGAGGCGTAGGTCAAGGATTCACGCTAGGGTGCCCCCCTGCATTTCCTTGAATCTAGGAGATAACGTCTTGATCGGGGAAACAAGGCCTCTCGCTAAGTCTGTTAGCTGGGTTGTGTTAGGTGTTCTTAAGGAGGGCGGTCAGTGATGTCTGAGAAGAAGGGTGGTGCAGCGCTCGGGCGTTTCGGCAGGGTTGCCGGAGTAACCATAGGTACGAATCTTAAGGTAGCTGATAATAGCGGTGCTAAGGTGGTGACGGTTATAGGAATCCCAGGCGTTAAGAGTAGGCTGCGTAGGCGTCCCTCAGCTACCGTGGGTGATTTAGTAGTGGTTACTGTTAAGAAGGGTAGTACCGAGTTGGTGGGCCAGGTTCTTCAAGCCGTGATCATAAGGCAAAGAAAGCCTTTCAGGAGGAGTGACGGTAGGTGGCTTAGCTTCGAGGACAACGCTTGCGTGATAATAGCGCCTGACGGGACACCGAAGGGAACGGAGCTCAGAGGGCCTATGGCTAGAGAAGCTGCTGAGAGGTGGCCTAGGATAGCTACATTAGCATCAATCATAGTGTAGGGTGATTCGTGTGAGTCCGTCCATTAAACCAGGTAAACAGAGATTGAGCGTGCGTGAAGCACCCCTACACATAAGGCATAAGTTCGTTACCGCGCCTCTCTCCAGAGAGCTTAGGGAGAAGTTAGGCATAAAGAGAATCTACGTTAGAGCCGGTGACACAGTCAAGATATTAAGAGGAGACTGGAAAGGTCATGAAGGTAAGGTTGTCAAGGTAGATTACGACGAGATCGCGTTACACATCGAGGGCGTGACCATAAAGAAGGCTGACGGGACACCGGTTTACTACCCTATCCACCCATCAAAAGTTATGATAATCAAGCTAGATCTCAGCGATAAGAGGCGTATGAAGATAGTGGAGAGGAGGGGAGGCAAGGCTGAGAAGGTTTCCGAGGAAGAAGCTGGTAGCAGTAACGCTAATAAGGAGTCAAAACCTATGGAAGGAGGTGATGTGAGTGGCTAGGAAGGGAGGTAGCAGGCACACGAAGAGTTTCGAGGCACCGGCTTTCTGGCCCGTGCTTAGGAAAGCTTATAAGTGGACAGTGAAGACCTCCCCAGGACCCCACCCGATCAGCAGGTCAGTACCATTGCTAATAGTGGTGAGAGATTTTATCGGGTTGGCTGAGACTAGCGGTGAGGCGAGAAAGATCATAGCTGAGGGCAACATAAGGGTTGATGGTAGGGTTCGTAAAGACTATAAATTCCCCATAGGTTTTATGGACGTGATCGAGGTAGTCAAGACTGGCGAGTATTTCAGGGTTGTGCCAGTTCCTACGAAGGTTCTAGGCTTGTTGCCCATACCTGAGGAGGAGGCTCGCTTCAAGCTATGCAGGATCGAGGACAAGACCACGGTTAAGGGGGGTCATATCCAGTTAAACCTTCATGACGGCAGGAACGTCTTGGTTAGGGTGTCAGATCCTAGGAACCCGGTCGAGGATATTTACGACACTTTAGGTACTGTTAAGTTGTCGTTGTTGGACGGCAAGATAGAGGAGTACTACCCCATGAGGGAGGGGTCCCCCGCCATAATAATTGGCGGTAAGAACGTTGGCAGGGTTGCTAAGATACTCAAGATATTTGAGGGTGTCAGGCACTACCGTAAGCAGGTTCAGTTAAGTGATTTCAAAGGTAACGAGTTCTTCACAACCTTAGATAAAGTCTTTGTCCTAGGTTCTGAGAAGCCTGTAATTAAGGTTCCTGAGGGAGCTTTATGAGTCTCGTTCGTAAGGCTAGGGTAGAGGTAGGTGAGGAAGTAATTAAGAAAGTCCTAGAACTCTGGGAGTCTAACCCTATGAGGAAGCCTAGGCTAGCTAAAGTCACGGTCAACATAGGTGTCGGAGAGTCTGGCGAGAGGCTTAGGAAGGCTGCCAGAGTTCTTGAGATGCTTACCGGTCAAAAACCTTCGGAAAGGAGGGCTAAGAGAACCATAAAAGAATTCAATATTAGGAAGGGGGAGCCTATAGCGGTCGCCGTGACCCTGAGGGGTGAGGGGGCTGTGAGTTTCCTTAATAAGGTTCTTGACGCTGTAGGCAGGCGTGTCAAGGCTTCAAGCTTCGACGACTACGGCAACGTGTCGATAGGCATTAAAGAACATATAATGCTTCCCGGAGTCAAGTATGATCCGGAGTTAGGGATCTTCGGCATGGACGTTTGCGTCACTTTAGAGAAGCCTGGGTTGAGGGTGATGAGGAGGAGGGTTAAGAGATCGCGCGTGCCGCGCAGGCAGAGGGTTTCTCGGGAGGAAGCGATAGTTTTCTTTATTAAGGAACTTAATACTAGGGTGGTGTGAGATGGGGAAGTACAGAGCTCCTAAGGTCAGGAAGTACGGCAGAGGCGTTCAGGTCTGCCAGCGTTGCGGGTCTCGTGACGCGGTCATACAGAAATATAACCTATACCTGTGTAGACAGTGTTTTAGGGAGGTAGCTAGTGAGTTGGGTTTCAGGAAGTATATGTGAGGTGTTG
The DNA here is from genome assembly GCA_964482405.1 of uncultured Desulfurococcaceae archaeon. GTDB lineage: Archaea > Thermoproteota > Thermoprotei_A > Sulfolobales > NBVN01 > Zestomicrobium. Next base: position 7,159 of record CAYZXH010000007.1, read on the forward strand.
TTTAGATGGTGATGATGGATACTTTAGCTAACGCTTTAGTAACGCTGAAGAATTGCGAGATGAGGGGTAAGAGGGAAGCTATCATAATGCCTGCCTCTAAGCTGATAGCCATGACTTTAAGAACTCTCCAGAGGTATGGGTACGTAGGAGAGTTTGAATATATTGATGATGGGAGGTCCGGCAAGATTAAGGTTCAGTTACTGGGCAGAATCAATGACGCCGGTGTGATAAAGCCCAGGACGCCCATAAAGTACGCGGAGTTACGTAGCATGCCTGACTGGCTAAGGAAGAGGCTTCCTTCAAGAGATATAGGTCTATTAATACTCTCAACCCCTCAGGGGGTCATGTCTCATAAGGAAGCGTTAGAGAGGAGGATTGGGGGTATACTGCTAGCTTACGTTTACTAGAAGGTGTTTAATTATGGTCAGGGTCACGGTAGTTAGGGATTACGTAGACATCCCGGGTGACGTCACCGTAGTCGTCGAAGGGTATAAGGTAACTGTCAAGGGTCCTAAAGGGGAGGTCACCAGAGACTTTAGTTTCGCTGATAAGGTCAGGATAGAGGTTGAGGGTAGGAGGGTTGTTGTAAAGACCTTCTTCGCTAGGAGGAGGGACGTGGCTCAGGTATACGCTGTCTCCGCTCACATAAAGAATATGATCTTAGGCGTTACTAAGGGTTTCAGGTATTGGTTGAGGATAGTGTACTCCCACTTCCCGATAAGTGTTAAGGTTGAAGGTGATAAGATACTCATAGAGAATTTCATAGGCGAGAGAAGTCCTAGGGTAGCTAGGATAGTCGGTAACGCTAAGGTCAAGGTCCAGAAAAACGACATAATAGTTGAGGGCATTAACCTAGAGGAGGTTAGTCAAACTGCGGCTAACATAGAGCAAGCAACTAAGATTAGAGGTCTTGACAGGCGTGTGTTTGCTGATGGCATATACATATATAAGAAGGAGTTCATGGAGGGTGGTGAGATTTGAGTAGCGTTGACAGAAAGTTAAGGTTGATAAGGAGTAAGAGGAGAATTAAGTTCTTCAGACATCAGTGGTGGAAGTTCTGGAAGTTCGTTAATGACCTAAAGTGGAGGAGGCCTAAGGGCATAGATAACCCGATGCGCCTGAGACTTAAGGGCATGCCTCCAAGACCTTCGTCAGGGTTCGGGACTCCTAGAGAGATAAGGAGGCTCCACCCCTCAGGTCTGAAACCCGTGGTAGTCCACAACGTTAGAGAACTTGAGTCGCTGAATCCTGCGGAGGTGATAGTGTACGTGGGTAGGACCGTAGGTAAGCGCAAGAGAGCTGAGATAATCAATAAAGCTAGAGAATTAGGTATTCTGATAGCGAATGAGGGTGGTGTTAAGCAATGAGTGATTTAAGACTTCAGAAAAGATTGGCTGCCGAGATCTTGAAGGTCGGTGTGTCTAGGGTTAGAATAGATCCTGCGAGAAGGGATGAGGTAGAGTCTGCACTAACTAAAGAGGACGTTAGGAAACTGATAGAGAACGGCGTTATTTGGGCTGAGCAAGCTAAGGGTAACTCTAGAGGTAGGTGGAAGGAGCTCCATGAGAAGAGGAAGAAGGGTCATAGGAGAGGTTACGGGAAGAGGAAGGGTAGCAAGAAGTCTAGGAGTGACGCGGAGAAAATATACGTTAACACTGCTAGGAAGCTCAGGAGGTACCTGAGGTGGTTAAGAGATGAGGAGGTAATCGATAGGAAGACGTATAGGGTTTTATACTCGCGTATTAAGGGAGGTATGTTCAGAAACCTCTCGGATCTTAAGAGACACTTAACTGAGTTAGGTATAAAGGTGAGGTAAGGTGGCTCGCGGACCTACGTATAAAGTCCCTTTCAGGAGGAGGAGAGAGGGCAAGACGAATTACTACAAACGCTACAGGATGATAAAGTCTGGGAGGTCTTTGAGAGCGGTCATAAGAAAAACTAACACTCAGACAATCGTTCAGATAATGAAGTTTTCTGTGAACGGTGACGAGACCGTAGTAGGTGTTAGCAGTAAGTCTTTGAGGAAGTATGGGTGGTTAGGGGATTTAAATAACGTGCCGGCAGCCTACCTGACCGGATTATTAGCAGGTGTCTTAGCGGTCAAGAAGAACGTGAGGGAGGTGATCCCTGACATAGGGCTTCATAAAGCGTCTAAGGGTGCTCGCGTGTTCGCGGCGATGAAAGGCTTGTTAGACGCTGGTGTTAATATACCGGTCTCTGAAGAAGTCTTACCTCCTCAAGAAAGGATAGAAGGTCGTCATATAGCAGAGTACGCTAGGAAGCTCTCTGAAGAAAGTGAAGACCTATTTAAGAGGTATTTCGGGGAGTACGTGAGAAGGGGTCTTGACCCGCGCGACTTACCTCAGCACTTCAACGAAGTACGCGCTAAGATACTGGGTATTCTTTCTTCAGGTGAGGGAACGTGAGTGAGACATTGAGTGAGTGGGTTCCGAAGACTAAGCTCGGTAGGATGGTTAAGGAGGGCAGGATACTGAGCATTAAGGAAATATTCGATCAGAACCTCGTCATTAGAGAGCCTGAGATAGTTGATTACTTGCTGCCTAACCTTAAGCATGAGGTCCTCGACGTGACGATAGTTCAGAAACAAACCGACGCCGGGGAGGTAAGTAAGTTCAGGGTTGTCGTGGTGGTGGGTAATTTTGACGGATACGTGGGCTTAGGGATTGGTAAGGCCAAGCAGATAAGGCAGGCGATAGATAAAGCGATTAGGGAAGCTAAGCTCAACATAACGCCTGTGAGGAGAGGTTGCGGGAGCTGGGTATGTTCTTGCACGGACCCTCACAGCGTACCCTTCAGGACTGAAGGCAAGAGCGGGTCTGTCAGGATAACGCTAGTTCCCGCCCCGAAAGGCACCGGACTCGTGGCGGGCGACGTAGCCAAGGTTGTTTTAAGGTATGCTGGGATAAACGACGTGTGGACTTGGTCTAAAGGCGAGACGAGAACCACTATAAACTTCGCTTACGCAGCTTTCGACGCTTTAAGAAAGACCTATAAGTTCGTAACCTCATATGACTGGGCTAGGGGTAGTTCTTGATGAGTACGCTCTACGCTATAATCAGGTTGAGAGGTCTTAGCGGGGTTCCTCCAGAAGTCGCTGAGACTCTTAGGAAGCTTAGGCTGACCAGGAAGTACGCCGCAGTAATCTACCCTAAGAGCTCATCTATTGATGGAATGCTAGCGGTAGTGAAGGACTGGGTTACGTGGGGGGAAGTAAGCGAGGAAACCCTCAAGGAATTACTGATGAAGCGTGGCAGGCTAGTAGGGAATAAGCCGCTGACTGAGGAAGTTATTAAGGAGAAGTTCAACATGAGCTTCGACGAATTCGTGAAAGCTCTGATGGAGGGTAAACTACACCTACATAAGCTCGATAAAATAATAAAGCCTGTGTTCAGACTCCATCCACCTAAGGGCGGCTTTAAGAGAAGTACCAGGAAACCCATAGGTAGTGACGGGGAGCTAGGGTATAGAGGGGCTGAAATAAATAAGCTCTTAATGAGGATGATGTAGTTAGGTGGTAGCGGTGGTGGTAAGGAAAGAGAAGAAGAGTAGGAAGATGAGGGGTAGTAGGACGCACGGCTACGGGAGGGTAGGTCAGCACAGGAAAGCCGGTAGCAGGGGCGGTAGAGGGGCTGCGGGCCTACATAAACATAAATGGACCTGGGTCGTTAAATACCACCCTGACTGGTTCGGCAAACACGGCTTCAAGAACCCTAACCCAACAATAAAGAAGGACGAGATTAGAGCCATCAACCTCAGAGAACTTTCAGAGAGGGTAGAAGAATTACTTCAAAGGAATCTACTTAAGATAGAAAACGAATTGATAGTAGTTAATTTAGAGGAGCTAGGATATAATAAATTACTTGGTGAGGGAAGCATAACTAAGCCTATGAAAATACTAGTCCCGAGAGCTACTAGAACAGCTGTAGAGAAGGTTAAGGAAGCCGGCGGGGAAGTAGTAATTACTTCACGACAAACCCAATGACTTCATCCCCACTCCAGAGAGCCAGGCTTTTAATTGTGAATCTTCTTAGGAATTGTTAAAGCTTTATAACTTTCAGGTTTTTAGTCATTAGGGATAGATAGTGGGCGCGCTGTCCTGGCTGGCTAAGCTCGGTGAGTATGTTCCTTCAACGCCCAGGCCCGCGAGAAAGCCTGAGCTAGGTAAGAGACTCCTATACACTTTCCTCGTCCTCTTGACCTTCTATATCATGTCTTCTACTTACGCGTTCCCTCTGTCCGCGTACCCGAATCTTCAGGGCGTACAGTTACCGACCCTTATAAACGTCATATTCGCTTCGCAGAGCGGTTCTTTGACGCAGTTAGGTATAGGCCCGTTAGTAACGGCTGGCTTAATCATACAGATACTCGTTGGAGCTAAGCTCATAGAATTGGACTTAACGGACCCTGAGGACAGGAAATTGTTCACGCAAAGTCAGAAAGGCTTGGCACTCTTAATAGCTGTTGTGGAAGGTCTTGGGTTCGCGCTTTACTACAGATTGAACGTGTTTCTTACGGTAGCGCTCTTTCTGCAGTTCTTAGCCGGTGCTCTAATACTGATAGTTTTGGATGAGGCTATGCAGAAGGGATACGGCATAGGCTCCGGTGTTAGTTTATTCATCCTTGCAGGGATCGCCAGGACTATCCTATGGTCTATGTTCGCTCCCGTAACGATTTCGGGAACCGATCAGTACTACGGTATAATACCCTACCTAGTGAGCGTTTTTCAAGGAAGGGCCTTGGACGTGAATAGGTTGGTGTTCGGTATTGTAGTGACCAGCTCCGGAAATCTTACCGCGCCGTCTTTAGTAGGTCTTGTATCGCTTTTCGTTCTAGTCATTGTCATAGTATACCTACAGGACATGAAAGTTAATATCCCGATAACATCGCATAGAATGCCCGGCGTTAAGTCCGGTATGCCTCTCCAATTCCTCTACGTGAGTAACATACCCATATTGCTGGTAGGTATCCTCTTCTCTGATTTGATACTCTTCTACAGACTCGCTTCTTCATACTTTTCCGGGGTTCCGTGGCTGATCGAGGCATTCGGAACTGCGGTTCATTACTTGAATCCTCCCTCATCAATACTTGAAATAATCGTTGACCCTGTCAGGGTTAGTGTGTACTCTATCCTACTCATAGTGTTGGCAGTGCTTTTCGGGCTTATGTGGGTTGAGGTAGCCGGGCTTAACCCCTCCGCGCAAGCGGAGAACTTGGTTAAGTCCGGCTTACTAATACCTGGACATAGGAGTAATCCTAAAGCTTTCGAGACCGTCTTATCGAAGTACATATACCCGCTAGCCATCCTTAGCTCAATAATAGTAGCCTCAATAACTTTAGTTGCCGACATATTCGGTGTTTTCAGTTCTGGGATGGGGATTTTGCTCGCTGTCGGCATACTGCAGCAATTCTACGCCCAAATAACTTACGAGAGAGCTCTGGAGGCGTACCCGTTACTTAAGAGGCTACTGGGTGAGTAGGGTGGCTCGTAAGCTGAGGGTAGTCATTGTAGTTGGGGTTGCCGGGGTCGGTAAATCCACGGTTCTCTCACACGCTAAGAGTATTTTAGGTGGTGAGGGGTACGCTGTCGAGATACTTAATTACGGGGACTTCATGCTGAAGTACGTAGTAGAGAAAGGGATATGTAAGAGCAGAGACGAGATACGGAGTCTCCCACTAAGCGAGCAGAGGAGTGTTCAGTCGTTAGTAGCTAGGGAGATGAGGAACTACATAGATTCACTCACACTTAAGTACCCTGAAAAAGACGTCGTGGTTTTCGTAGATACTCACGCAGTCATAAAGACGGCCACAGGTTTCTGGCCCGGCCTACCAGAATACGTTATTAAGGAGTTGAAACCAGATACAATAGTGGTTGTTGAGGCAGATCCTCAATCAATAGTTCAGAGACAAAGTAAAGACCTAAGTAGGTACAGGGGAGACTACAGCGACGTAGAGCTGGTTAAGGAAGTAATGAACTTTATAAGGATGTTTTCAGTAGCTAGCGCTACGTTAGTTGGCGCGTCCGTGAGTATCATAAGGAACGAGGAGGGCAGAGCTTACGAGGCAGGTAAGTCCTTAGCTGAGTTGGTTAAGGGGTTGTGAAAGAGATGATCACGTTACTGTACGTTATGAGCGTGATAGTAGCGATGCTTCCCTGGTCTTACTTAGTTGGTTGGTTAGGGTTAAGCAAGTTCAGGATACTCGACATATCTAAGGAGTTGAGAAATATCGAGAAAGAGTATAGGACGTTAAACCCGCAGGAAAAGAAGGCTAAGATTTTGGAGGAGAGGGCTTCGAGACTGAGGAAGAGGTTAAGTAACTTCTTCATAGTTAACCTACTCGCGTTATGGGGTGGGGTTTTCGCCTCAATGCTTATATCGGAATATATGTACGTGTTCTTCGTCCTAACCTACGGCGGGGGTAAGCCAATACCATCGCCTCTCGGCCTGCCCGTAATCTCCAGCTCAAGCGGTTCCTTCAACGAGTTATTCCTGTTTTTAGCTACCCTCATAGGGTATCAAGTACTGCATAATAGGATTGCGGGCATAGATCTGTTAAGAACTCAAACAACTCCTTAAGCACGAAAGCAAAACTTTTTAACCAATATGTAGTAACGTCTTGGTTGAGGTGTATGTCAGGAGCTTCGGTGAAGTCTAGGTCTCTTAAGAGGGTTTGGAGACGCACACCAGGCGGTAGGACGGTGATTCATTATAGGAGGTCTAGGCTCGGCGTAGCCGTGTGCGGGGTTTGCGGTAGTAGGTTGGGAGGGGTGCCTACGTCCAGCAAGGTTTTAAGAAAGATAGCTAAGTCTTCTAAGAGGCCTGAGAGACTCTTCGGCGGGGTGCTTTGCCCTTCTTGCTTGTCGCTAGCTCTGAAACTTTCTGTTAGAAGCTCTTAGGGGAATTCTTATTGAGTAGTTGTTCTTGTAAGTTGGTCATAGCGGTTAGCGGGATGCCGGGAAGCGGGAAATCTACTCTGGCTAGGAAGATAGCTGAGTGGCTTGGTTTAAGGTTGGTTTCAGCTGGTAGCTTGTTTAGGGATCTAGCCGCTCGAAGAGGGCTGACGTTAAGTGAGTTATCAAGGCTTGCTGAGGAGGATCCGTCAATAGATAAGATGATTGACGGGATGTCTTTAAATGAAGCTAGTAAGGGGTGTGTGGTCGTCGACGCGCACATAGCTGGGTGGATACTTAAAAACGTTGCTCATGTCAGAATATACCTTACAGCACCTGAGGAGGTGAGGGCTAGAAGAATAGCTGAGAGAGATAATAAGAGTTATGAGGACGCTTTAAGAGAGCTGAGGTTGAGGGAGGAATCGGAAGGGAGGAGATTCAAGATATACTACAACATAGACATCAAAGACTTAGGTGATTTCGACCTAGTAATAAACACCTCAAGCTTTAACGCGGAGGAAGTTTTTGAAATAGCTAAGAAAGCGATTGAGTTAAAACTAAAGACCACAAACCAATGTGAAAGTAACTAAGAAGTTTTTCTTCACGTGGCGAGCAAGTTATGGCTACTTTGCTTAATTCCCTCAAATCCCCGATAACAAATACTTAAAAAGGGTTTCTAGTAATTCTATAGGCTCTAAGGTAGGGGTGGTTGACGTGCCAGCTATAGAGATTGGCAGGATATGCGTGAAGCTACGTGGTAGGGAGGCTGGGAGGAAGTGTGTTATAGTTGATATAATTGACGAAAACTTTGTTTTGGTTACGGGTCCTAAGAGTCTCTCGGGCGTTAAGCGCAGGAAGGTTAACGTGAATCACATAGAGCCCACGGATAAGAAAATAAACATCAAGAATAACGCTATAGACGAGGAAGTCTTGCAAGCTCTAAGAGATAGCGGTTTAGAGGATTATATGAGGGAGCGAGTAAAGATAACTCCTAAGGAGTTAATTTACGTGAAGAGTCAAGCAACCATAGCTAAGTAAATTTTCACTAAGATTTGCTAGCATTTTGATTAATTTCCTTCTTTAGCATAGGAGTTAATGGGTGAGAAATTGCTTAAGGGTGTTGAGTTCGTTAAGAAGCTAGATGAGTTTGCAAGTCTTGAGAGATCCTATATCCTGGTTAGAGAATTCCCTACTAGTGGTGAGTACGGCAAATTTCCTGAAGAGAGGTCTATAGAAGAACTGCTTAAGTTCGGGGTAATAAACCTGGATAAGCCTCCGGGACCTACGAGCCACGAGGTTGTTGCTTGGGTTAAGGAAATCCTCGGCGTGAGTAAGGCAGGTCATGGCGGCACCCTAGAGTCCCCAACCTATGATGTTAGGTTGGGGACGGGGATATCCGAAAGTGACCGGGGTACTTCCAGTCGCTTTAGGGGATGCCGTGAAGTTGATCGGATTCTTGATGCAGTCAAGCAAGGAGTACGTTACGATCATGCAGCTTCACAAGGAAGTCGCTTTCGACACTTTGAAAGAAGTTGTGGGATTGTTTAAGGGCAAGATATATCAGAAGCCTCCAGTAAGGTCTTCAGTTAAGAGAGCTCTGAGGGTGAGGGAAATACTAGACATAGAGATCTTAGAGTATGAGTACCCGTACGTACTACTCAGAGTAGACTGCGAGCACGGAACGTACGTACGTAAGCTAATACACGATATAGGAGACATATTGGGTGTTGGAGCTCACATGCGTGAGTTGAGGAGGATTAGAACAGGGCCCTTCAAAGAGGACTCTAGTTTAATCAAGATGCAAGAATTATCAGAATACGCTTACTTATGGCGCAATAAGGGTGATCCAAGCTTCTTGAGGAAGGCTATTAAGCCGGGGGAATACATAGTTTCACACCTACCTAAGGTGATAGTAAACGACGTGGCCGTCAGTGCGGTTACGCACGGGGCAGACTTAACAGTACCCGGTATTTCAGTAATTCATGAGAAAATCAGGAAGGGAGATTCAATAGCCATATTCTCGTTGAAGGGGGAACTAGTTGCGGTAGGTATAGCTCAAATGCATACAGAGGAAGTGCTTCAAACACGGAGAGGGGTGTTCGCGAAGACCCAGAGGGTAGTCATGAGCAGAGAAACATATCCACCGCTCTGGAAAAAACGCCGTGGGTCCAGTTAATAGAGAGTGAAGCCGGGTTATCCTAAGTCATCCTAAGCACTGCTTGATTGTTAGTGTGAGAGCGCCGGGGGCGGGATTCGAACCCGCGTGGGCGCGAAGCCCACTGGCTCTCCAGGCCAGCCCCTTGACCGCTCGGGCACCCCGGCTATGAGGTAACCTCACATTAATGTGTAGTAAACGAAAATATAAATGTTGATGACGTTCCTAACATTATTTATTGTTGTAAAGTAATACTTAGTGGGAGGTAGGTTGACGAAGATCGTGGTCGTCGCCGTCGATTATGATGACGATATTTCTTTGAGCGGGTTTGAGACCCCGATTATTGGTTACGAGAACGTGGTTAATGCTTCCGTTAAGTTCGGTACTTTAAAACCTGATGACTCGGATCTTAACGTTTTGTTTCACGCTCTCTCAACTTACTCGAGTCTTAAGGATAGAGGTGAGGATGTCGAGATTGCCGTGATTTCTGGTCATCCTGAGAGTCACGTTGAAGCTGGTAAGAGGATTAGGGCTCAAGCAGAGTATTTAGTGAGTACTTTAGATAGCAGGGACTTCATACTTGTTTTAGATAGTGTGGAAGACGAGTTGGTTATACCGATTATTCAAGGCATAGCTAATATCGTAGCACTTGAGAGGGTGGTCGTGGAGCAACTGAGGGGTGTGGAGGAAACGTATGTTTTGATCGGCAGATACTTGAGGAAGGCTATTGAGGAACCCCGTTTCTCTAAGGTCATCCTAGGAATACCGGGCATCCTCTTATTAGCTTTTGCGATGCTGTCCTTAACCCCTCTCTCGATGTATGTGTGGGAAGTGATAGTGGGTCTCCTAGGCATACTACTCTTAATTAGGGGATTCCAAATTCATGAGGTAGTGGCTAGGAAGTGGAGGCAGTCATCAATATACAGGGTTTCAGGAATCTTAGCTATTTTCTCTTTAATGGTGGGTACTGCCCTCACTATTATTTTAGCAGCTTCACGAGACTTCTCCTACGATCCACTATCTGTGAGAACCTATGCTGAAGTAATAGTTCCTTTCATCGCGCTCTCAGTCTCAATACTGTTCACGGGTAGGTTAATTAGTAGGGTTCTCAGGAGGAGTATTAGGGTTTGGAGAGATATCGTAGCGGTATTAGTTACTGTCTTGCTGGCTAGATACGTCCTGAACCTAATAGAGGTAATCACGCTATACCCGCCGGATGAGATGGTTAAAGCACTCTACGAATACAACCTGATCCAGATCTTCGCTTTAATATCTGTCTTAGTGGTAGCGATAGTCTTCTTAATGAGTTTCATAGAATACCAGATGAAACTAACTCGCCAGACATGAATTAACTATTGTCTTAGAAAATTCCTCAAACTCATCAAGACAGACTTTTATTTCCTCTCATTAATCAAAGCAGTGGTGACTTCATTGGCTTCGGGGTCGGGATCTCAAGCGTTCCCGGACGAGGTGAGAACCCATACAGCACTCCACGTTCTCAAGGGTGCTGTGGTCAGGGTTTTAGGTGAGAGTTCTTTGTGGACTGCGTCAACATATGTTTCAGGTAAGCACGGAAGATTAACCGTTACTTGCTCAGCGAAACCTAGTGATGAGCAAGTTAAGGAGATTGAGGTATTAGCGAATAAGAAGATCTCAGAAAACTTGCGTGTTGAGGTTAAGAC
>CAYZXH010000007.1:18005-48637 GCA_964482405.1 uncultured Desulfurococcaceae archaeon
AGCTAACCCTAGTCATAATACACGACACGGGCGGGAGTATCTGGAACATAAACGCTTGTAATAAGGAGCATCTACCCACGACCGGGTTTATCGGTAAAATAACTATCGAGAAACCAAGGTTTAGAGCTTCTAAAAAGCTTCTTGAGATACCATTCGATATAAGTCCTTGATAAGAGGTTTTTAAACATGGATCGCAAAGTAAAAACATTTTTAATCTTATTAAGTCATTATAGTCGCGGTGAATGACGTGAGTCGGGAGAGGTTACTTTCGGGAGACTACGATTATCTTAGTCTCTTACGTTCTCACATGAGTGAGGAGATGCTTGAGAGACTCTTAAGAATTCCTGATCCAGAACTTCATAGGTGGATAGCCGACATAATAAGTGTAGCTAAGCCTTCATCTGTTTACGTGAATATTGGGAGTGAGGAAGATTTCGAGTACGTTAGACGTAAAGCACTCCTTAACAAAGAGGAACTACCTACTAAGTACCCTAAACACACGGTACACTTCGACGGCCCTAAAGACCTAGCTAGGGACAGGGGTAACACAAGGATATTACTGAGTAGTGGGGAGAAGATACCCCTAATAAACACTTACGAGAGGGTCTCAGGCCTTAACGAAATCAAGAAAATTCTCGAGGGTATAATGAGCGGTAAGGAAATGTACGTATCGTTTTACTGCTTCGGTCCCAGGAACTCCCCGTTCACCATGTACGCGGTTCAGGTAACGGATTCAGCGTACGTAACTCATAGCGAGAACATCCTTTACAGGGTATGCTATGATGAGTTCGTTAATCAAGGACCTAACCTGAATTACATGAGGTTCCTTCACTCGGCCGGGGAACGCGATGAGAACGGCTGGAGCAAGAACATAGATAAGAGGAGGATATATATCGACTTAGAAGACGACACGGTATACTCTACCAACACACAGTACGCAGGTAACACGGTAGGCTTGAAGAAGTTAGCGCTCAGACTCTGCGTTAATAGAGGTCTTAAAGAAGGGTGGTTATGTGAGCACATGTTCATAACAGGCGTTAAAGGCCCTGGCGACAGAGTAACTTACTTTACCGGTGCTTTCCCAGCTGGGTGTGGCAAAACCTCAACAGCTTTAATGTCGGATACTGTGGTCGGCGATGACCTAGCTATCATTAAGGAATTTGACGGGATAGCGAGAGCAGCGAATCCTGAGGTAGGCATGTTCGGGATAGTTGACGGGATAAACCCGAAAGACGACCCCGAAATCTACGAGATACTGAACTCGCCGGAGAACGAGGTAATCTTCTCTAATGTCTTATTAACAGATGATGGTGAGGTTTGGTGGACTGGTAAGGTCGGTGAACCACGTAAAGGGATTAACTACGCTGGTGTGTGGTGGCCAGGCAAAGACAACGTGCCTTCACACCCGAACTCCAGATTTACTACCTCAATAAGGTACCTGAAATCTCTTGATCCCAAGATAGATGATCCTATGGGGGTTCCTGTAGGCGGCATGATATTTGGTGGTAGAGATTCTGACACGTTACCTCCCGTTGAGGAGTCTTTTGATTGGATACACGGGATAGTGACTAAGGGCGCTGCCCTAGAGTCGGAGAGGACTACGGCAGTCTTAGGTAAGGCTGGTGAGAGAGAGTTTAACCCCTACGCGATCCTAGACTTCCTATCCATCTCCGTAGGCAAGTTTACGGAGCTCCACTTCAAGTTTGCTGAGAAACTTAAGGTTAAACCAAAGGTTTATGGGGTTAACTACTTCTTGAGGGACGAGAAAGGAAACTACCTCGCTGAGAAGGTGGATAAGAAGGTCTGGTTAAAGTGGATGGAGCTGAGAGTCCACAACGACGTGGACGCGATAGAGACCCCTACCGGGCTCATACCGCGGTATGAGGATCTAAGAAAGCTATTTGAGAAGCACTTAAGCAAAGAATATCCAGAAAACCTGTATGAGAAACAATTCACCTTAAGAGTCCCCCAGCAACTCTCGAAAATTGAGAGGATATGGATTATATACTCGGAAATACCTGACACCCCGAAGATCCTATTCGATGTTCTGAGAGCTCAGAAAGAAAGACTCGAGAACGCTAGGAGAAGATACGGAGATTTCATACCGCCTTATATCTTCGCTAAGAAATAACGTTAACTAAGTCAACCCTTTAATTCCTAAATGAGAGCTTATAGAAGTCTTCAGCTATTTTCACTACCTCCTCATGCCTGGGTACCTCGTGCGAACCCAGCCTGCTCACTTTTATTGAGGCCACTAAGGCCGCGTACTTAACAGCATCTTCTAATTCGTAACCGCGTTTCAGTGCTGAGTAGAAACCAGCTATGAAAGCGTCGCCGGCTCCAGTAGTATCAACGATTTTCTCGGGTGGGAAGGCCGGTATGTCCACGGTTACGGAATTGCTTAAAACGTAAACTCCCTCACCACCTCTCTTAACTATAATTATCTTAGGGCCTAGGCGCCTCAATTCCTCGGCAGCTTTAACGTAGTTTTCCTCCCCGGTGATATAGGTTATTTCTCTCCTATTGACTGAGACTATATCCACTAACGAGATTATCGGTCTTAGCTTGCTCAACCCGCTTAAAGCTAATACCCTGCCCGGATCCCAAGACACTATAGGTTTGTTCTCATCTCCCAGCATCTTAAGGATCTCCAGTGTTGTGTCAGGTCTTAAGCTAGCTATGTGTAAGTAGCGTGTGTTCTGCAGGAGCTCCTTATCAACGTCTTTGATGGTTAAGTCTTCCGAAGCCCCTTTAAAACCGTATATGAGTATCCTGCCCTCAGAGTCCCTAACCACTATAGAGAAGCCTGTGGGGAGTACGGTAGATATTCTTAATCCAGAAATATCTACCCCCTCACTCATTAGCTCGTCGACTATCATTCTCCCGAAAGAATCAAGACCTACTTTAGCTATCAGACCTGTCCGAAGCCCTAATCTCCTTGCCCCTATAGCTACGTTAGCAGCTGAACCCCCAACGCCTCTCTTCTCGTCAAATATTCGTGCTTCCTCATCCGGTAGCGGGAACTTATTAACTAAGAACCTTATATCAACTAAGGCGTGACCGACGCACAGTAGGTCGAGCATACGTCCCAGCCTGTAATTACTTCACGTATTGTAGAACTTCATCAGGGCTCTTACCTTCGTGAACTATCTCTCTGATAGCCCTGATTACTCCTTCCGGGTTCTTATGCTGGAAGACGTTCCTACCTACAACCACGCCACTAGCTCCAGCGTCCATCACGTTCCTAACTTGAATCAAGAACTCCTTAATATCCTGGGTTTTAGGACCGCCGCTCATTAAGACCGGCACCCCGGCCGCAGCCTTAACTACCTCGGCGAAGGTTTCCCTGCTACCAGTGTAGTACGTCTTTATCATGTCAGCGCCGCTCTCGCTCGCTGCTCTAGCCCCGTACCTGACTATCTCGACGTCGTATATGTTCTTCATTTGCGGGTTTCTGGGGTAGGCTAACTGCAGGCACGGCATGCCGTATTTTTCAGCGGCCTCCCTCACAGCAAACCAATTCCTCAGCATAACGTCCTCGTATTGACTGCCCCAGTAAACGGTGGCCGCAACGGCTTCAGCACCCATAGCTACAGCGTCCTCCACACTACCGAAAACGCTCTGAAGGTATCTCCCCTCTTCAGGTCTCAACATAGTCTTGCCAGTAACCTTCAATATTAGCGCCGTCTTATTACCCCATATATCGTACGTTGCCTTAGCTATCCCGTGTAGTACTAGTATTGCGTCAACCCCGCTCTTAACGACCTTACTCAGGATATTCCTGGGATCTATAGATTCCTCAGTAAAGTCTTTAGGGCCGTGCTCCACCCCGTGATCGAAAGCGAATATAACGCTTCTCCCGTCAGGCATTATCCTACCTAGCCTAACGTACTTACCTACGTAGTTACTCGTAGGCCTCGCGTGACTCACGACTGCCTCACCCACTCATATTATGAATTGGATGACGCGGATTTATATGTTTGTAATGACTTTAGTATCGGGTCACGTAATGAGCTTTCCCGATCCTGTCATCAAGGTATTTAAAGGTGAGTGCGGGGTTCTGGTATACGGCTTAGGGTACGTAGGGCTTGCTCTGACAGCCGCTTACTTGAGGAAAGGCTTAAGAGTTTACGGTGTTGATAAGAACTCACATAAGGTTAACGCGCTCACGTCACATTCTTTTAAGTTCGTGGAGAAGAACGTGGAGGAAGCCGTGTATAGGGGTCTGGAGGAAGGAATGCTAAGAGTTACCACGGAAGGTCTCGAATTCTCCGATAAAGCCTGCGTTAAGGTGATTACCGTACCAATACACCTAGATTGGCTGACTAAAGAGGTTGACTACACCTCATTAATAGAGGTCGGTGAATCTGTTGGGAAGGGACTGAGAGAAAGTGATTTAGTTATTCTTGAGTCCAGTGTCCCTCCAGGCACTACCGAGGAAGTCTTAAAGCCCGTGCTTGAGAGAGTTAGCGGGTTACTAGCTGGTGAAGACTTTTACTTAGCGTACAGCCCTGAAAGAATATACGTGGGTCACTCATTAGAAGACATAGAAGTTAATTACCCTAAAATAGTTTCAGGGATAAATCAGGAATCAGCCGAACTAGCGGCCAAGTTTTACTCAAGAATCTCGAGCAAGGGTGTTATTAAGTTGAGTTCGGTAAGGGCGGCTGAGTTCTCTAAGTTAGCTGAGGGGGTGTATAGAGACGTGAACATCGCCTTATCTAACGAGCTAGCAATGCTGTCGGAAATCATCGGGGTAAACTACTACGAGGTTAGGGAGGCAGCTAACTCACAACCTTACTGCCACCTACATCTACCGGGTCCCGGGGTCGGAGGACCCTGCATACCTGTTTACCCGTATTTCGTAGTTAACGTATCTACGAGGAAGGGTTTCATACCACGACTCCTCCTCCTTGCCAGGAATATCAACGAGTTCATGCCTTACGAAACATTTAAGAGGTTTGAGAAATTCATGAGGTCGCACGGTCTACGAATCAGCGACTCGAGGATAGGGGTTTTAGGAGTTGCTTTCAGGGGGGATACAGATGATACCAGACTCTCACCATCTCACGACTTCATAGCCTTATTAAGAGCTCGGGGATGTAAGGATATCATAGCGCATGATCCCCTAGTGACGGGGGACGAGATCCTCGAACAGCTAGGTGTTCCGCTAACTCAAGACTTACGAGTAGCTCTAGAAGGTAGGGACGCCGTCGTGGTCTTAGCCAAGCATACAGCATACAGTAAGTTAACGACGGAAGATATTATGAGATTCTCTAAGAATCCTAACATATTGATATACGACTCAGTTAATGCAGTAATCAACAATAACAAATACACTAAAATAGAGAAGCTAGGAATGCCAGCACTCATACCGTGAAGAACTGCTGTTACGTTTTCGTGATTTGCTTGTGTAATTCTGCGGGAATCTCAACCATCCTACCGCATTTCTCGCACTTATAAGTTACTGCCCTCTCGTCCTCCCTCATCTTCTCGCTTTCTTTAAGCGGCTTACCGCAGTAACACACAAAGCCAACCAGTCTAGCAGGATTGCCTACGACGAGTCCGTGAGGCGGAACATCCTTGGTGACTACGGCTCCCGCACCGACCATAGCGTACTCCCCTATAGTCACCCCGCAAACTATGGTCGCGTTAGCTCCTATGGACGCACCCCTCTTAACCAACGTAGGCACTATCTCCCAGTCAATATTAAAAGATCTCGGATAAATGTCGTTAGTGAATGTCGCGTGAGGTCCTACGAAGACATCGTCCTCTAAAGTAACGCCCCTGTAAACAGAAACGAAATTCTGGATCTTGACGTTATTACCTATTCTCACTCCAGCGTCTATGTAGACGTCTTTACCTATGTTGCAGTTCTTACCTATCCTCGCGCCCTTCCTCACGTGCACGAAATGCCAAATTCTGGTTCCCTCACCGATCTCAACGTCTTCTTCTATCACGGCTGTCGGGTGAACGTAGTATGATGGCTTACTCAAGACATTCAACCCCCGCTAAAGAGATAATAAAGTCTCTACAGACTCACGCCCTATCTTAAGAACTTTCTGTTGCTGTATTGCTTTGTTGAAGTCCCTTAACCTCATGTAATGATCTACTAATGTAGAGGAAGACATTACGTTATATCCGCCGCCCCAGACCCTGTAGACAGTGTAATATGTCTTTCTAGCTTCATCCATTGTTTCATAACCCCTCACTAACGAAGTAGCATATAGCCTCACGTCATTCCCCCCACAATAGCTTAAGAGACCCGTTATTAACGCGTCCCCCTCATGAGTGTACTCACCATATAGCTTCTCGTACGCGGCAGCTACGCACTGATCTAAATCCTCGCAGCTTTCGGCGCACGAGCTCAAGTACTTAGCTAGTAACTCAGCTGCTATGCGTGAGTCTACGTGGATATGCGGGTCCATGCCGGCTTCCCTGGAAGCGCGTAGCTTATCTATACTGCCGTTATGGACGAACCATATCTTGCCTAACTTGAAGTTTACCTCGTAAGGGTGAGCGTTGCTAGTTCCCAACGGCTCGGTGCCGGTAGCGCGTGAGTGAAGCAGTATGTACAGCTCGTCATACCTGCTTAACTTGCTGACGAAGACCCTCAACAATTCTCTTGAAACATCGCTAAATATCGGGAGTGCTGATTTCTCGTAGAATATAGTCATCAACCCCTTCCTGACCCCGGCTACAGCCAGACCCCACCCATCATCGTGTGACTCCCTATGACCTCTCGTGATCTTAGCTAAGTAGGGGTCCTTATGGGATGATTCGATGAAGTCCTCAATAACATTACTTAATTCCTTCCTCGCGAATTCCCCGCTCATAAAACCTACTAGGATCCTACACACATATATCACCAATTCATTGTAGCCAACGAACTTAAAATTAGGTATCGCATTAAGTTTTGGGGGGTGGCCGTGCGCGAGTTAAGGATAGGTGTATTGCAATTCTCTTCGTTAACTAACGAGAGCGAGACGTTGGTTAAGATCGGTAAGTTGATTAAGGAAGTCACGGCCGACATAGTCATCTTACCGGAGTACGCGCCATTCAACATAGTGAGGTTGAGGCCCGAGGAAGCTTACTCCATGGCTAGCGGTCTTGAGGGCGAGTTTGTCAAGTTTTTCAGTAGGTTAGCACGCGAGTATTCCTCATACTTCGTTATCACGACGTTTGAGAAGAGTCTGGAACCGCCTAAAGTCTATAACACAGCAGTCATTATTAGACCTGACGGTGATATAGCCGGAATTTACAGGAAGACTCACTTATTTGACGCTTATGGGTATCGAGAATCAGATTACATAATGCCTGGAAAAGAGGTCTCACCAGTAGTAGATACAGGGAAAGCTAAGATCGCTGTAGCAATATGCTTCGACATAAGGTTCCCTGAACTCTTCAGGATTTACTCGTTAAACGGTGCTGAGCTCGTGGTGATTCCCTCCGCGTGGTTTAAGGGACCGTTAAAGGAAGAAACACTTTCTTTCTTAGCTAGGGCTAGAGCTCACGAAAACACTATCTACGTTGCCGTAGCCGTGCAATACGGGGATGAATATACTGGAAGATCCCTCGTGGTCGACCCGTGGGGAACTCAAATACTGGACTTAGGCGTTGGGGAGAAATACTATGAGTTAGACATAGACATAGATTTAGTGAGTGAGGTTAGAAGAAAGCTTCCCGTCCTTCAATTAAGGAGAACAGACCTTTACAGCCTTCACCTGTGGGCGGCGAGCGATTCTAAATAAAAACTTATATACTGTCGTCAATCTTTAATCTAGGTATGCGGTGAATAATGAGATGAGCGAGAGTAGGTTCAGGCACATCGTAAGGATCGCTGGCGTTGATGTCAGTGGAGATTTACTTATTCCTTATGGTTTAGCTAAGATAAAGGGGATCGGATACCATACTGGGCTAGCTATTGCGAGGATTGTCGGGTTAGATCCTCAGTCCCGCATAGGTTACTTAAGTGATGCTGATGTGCGTAGGATAGAGGACGTCATCAACAACCCGCTAAAGTACGGTATTCCTGCTTGGTATCTTAATAGGAGGAAAGACTACACTTCAGGGGAGGATAGACACCTAATATCGGCTGACCTGATTTTTGAGGCTAGGAGTGATATAGAGAGGGAAATAAAGACGAGGAACTGGAGAGGTATAAGACATCAGCTAGGTCTTAAGGTTAGAGGCCAGAGAACCCACACTACGGGCAGGATAGGGCCCGTGGTAGGGGTTACTAAAGGTAAGGCAGCGCAACAACAGAAGAAGGAGTGATGAGGTGTCTGGTGGTCTTTAATGGGTGATCCTAGGAAGTCTAGGAAGAAGTGGGAGAAACCCGGTCACCCGTGGATTAAGGACAGGTTAATTGAGGAGATGGAGTTGGTGGGTAAGTACGGGTTAAGGAACAAGAGAGAGTTATGGCTAGCTCAAACGTTCCTGAGGAATATTAGGAATAGAGCTAAAGCACTCCTCTCACTACCTCCCGACGAAAGATCTGTGAGAGAAAGAGCTTTAGCTAGGAGGCTTTACAATTTAGGACTTCTTCAGAAGGAGGAGGGCACTGTAGACGATATTCTGGGACTGACTGTTGAGGACGTCCTTCAGAGGAGATTGCAGACCATAGTCTTCAGGAAGGGGTTAGCTAGAACCATTCACGAGGCGAGACAGTTAATAGTTCACGGCCACATATCTGTCGGTGGTAGGAGGGTGAGGTCTCCGGGCTATCTAGTTGATAGGGAGAAAGAGCAGTTGATTGGTTTCACACCGGGCTCGCCCGTAGCTGCGAGGGTTAAGAGGGAGGAATCCCTCGAGGAAGTAGCGAGTAATGAGTAGGTGAGAACTCATGGCGTTTACTTCAAGAGAGCTTAAGTGGGGGGTTGCCCACATATATAGCTCATTCAACAACACTATAGTTCACATAACCGACTTAAGCGGTGCTGAGACCGTGGCTACTATGTCTGGAGGTATGGTAGTGAGAGCTGATAGGGAGAAGCCTTCCCCTTACGTGGCGATGTTGATAGCTTATAGGGCGGCTCAGAAAGCTATGGATAAGGGGATAAACGCCATACACATAAAGGTTAGGGGTCCGGGAGGTCACGGACCTAAAATACCTGGCCCAGGCGCTCAAGCAGCTATAAGAGCCTTAGCTAGAACAGGATTTATTATAGGGCGTATAGAGGACGTGACCCCTATCCCACACGACACTACCCGGAGACCTGGCGGCAGGAGAGGTAGGAGGGTGTAAAGTGTCTTACTCGATCAAGGTAGTTGAGAGAAGCGGTAATCGCCTCAAGCTTCTCTTCAAGGGAGTCCCACTAGCTCTCTTAAACGCTGTTAGGAGAGCTTCTATAGAGTACGTTCCTTCCATGGCCGTGGATTTCGTGGTATTCAACAACAATACTTCGGTCCTTCACGACGAGATAATATCTCATAGGCTTGGCTTAATACCGCTGAATTCCGAGGAAGCTTTAAGGAAGTATAAGAGTCCTGAGGAGTGTGCTGGCAAAAGCTCTGAGAGTTCTATTGAGTGTTATGCTGTCCTATCCCTCCACGCCTCAACCAAGGAAGGCGAGATTAAGACGGTGTATTCAGGTGATCTAAAACCTGTTACAGATCCTGACGTAAGACCTGTGTATGAGGGGATACCGATAGTTGTTCTTGGACCTAATCAAGAAATCTCTTTAGAGGCATACGCTAGGCTGGGGAGAGGTGTAGAACACATTAAGTGGTCGCCGGCAACCGTCTCCACAGTCACTTATTCAGCAAGACTGACTATCAAGGAAGAATTATGCATTCTGTGCGGTAAGTGTGTTGAGGTTTGTCCGCGGAACGCGCTAGCGCTGGAGAACGGCAAGATAAGAACTTATGAGGAGAGATGTATTCTCTGTAGGCAATGCGTTAACTCCTGCCCTACTGAGGCGGTGGTGTTAGGGTTTAAGGAAGACGAATTCTACTTGACGATAGAATCCTCCGGTTCTTTAAAACCGGAGACAATAGTGCGTGAAGCTTTCAAGATAGTCATATCGAAGCTTGATAAGTTTTTAAGTATCTTAGACTCTATTAAAGCTCAGAGTGGTGGGTGATGATGCGGCGTACGGGACCTACGAACATCACTTTAAGAACCCTGATTAAGGAGTTGAGGAAGGCAGCTAATCAGTATAAAGCACCTGTATGGGATTACGTAGCTGACATACTGGAGAGACCTTCTAGGAATAGGGTAACGGTTAACGTTTCTAAGTTGGAGAGGGTGGCTTCACCTAACGACGTGATGGTAGTTCCTGGGAAGCTGTTAGGCGCTGGTAATATAAGCAAGAAGGTAGTAGTAGCGGCCTATAGCTTCTCACCTAAAGCCGTTGAGAAAGTCAGGAGTGCTGGCGGCCAGGTAATGAGTATTAAAGACTTAGTTAGAGTTAATCCTAGAGGGAGTGGTGTTAGGGTGGTGATATGAGCGCTAAGGGTGCTGAAGTAAGGAAGGAGATCATCATAGACGCTGAGGGAGCTATTTTAGGTAGGCTAGCTTCTAAGGTAACACAATTTCTTAAGGAGGGTTACGAGGTTTACGTAGTCAACGCTGAGAAAGCAGTGGTTAGCGGGGAGAAGCAGAGAGTTATCGAAGGCTATAAGATCTGGCTTTCTCTAAGAACTTTAAGAAATCCTGAGAAAAGCTCTCCTAAGAGGCCTAGAAACCCTGTCTCCATAGTTAAGTATACCGTGCGGGGCATGCTACCAAAGAGCTTTAATAAGGGTCGAGCCAGGTTGAGTAAGTTGAAGGTATTTGTCGGCGTTCCTAAAGAGTTGGAGGGTAAGGAGATGGTTAAGTTAATTACTCGTAAATCAAGGAAGGTGGTCACTGTAGCCGAGATAGCGGCGGCCCTCGGGTGGAGGGGGAGAAAATGAGTGAGGCGAGACTTCAGGAGTCAAAGATAGTCATCGCGGTAGGTAAGCGCAAGACAGCGATAGCTAAGGCAGTCATAGAGTCGGGAAAGGGGAGAGTCTGGGTTAACGGCGTGCCTATCGAGATATGGCCTGTTGAAGTTGCTAGGATGAAGATGATGGAGCCTTTGTTACTAGCTGGTAGGGAGGTCTGGGATAAGGTTGATATACGTGTGTACGTGAGAGGGGGTGGCGTGATGGCTCAGGCAGATGCCGTCAGGACAGCGATAGCGCGTGCTCTACTAAGTTATACAGGTAGTGAGGAACTCAAGAGAATATTCAACGAGTACTCTAGGTCCATGATTGCCGGGGATCCTAGAAGGACCGAGTCGGAGAAGTGGATGCGATATTCCGCGAGGAGGTTTAGACAGAAGTCTTACAGGTGATGCTGGATGGTCATTATCCCGGTAAGATGCTTCACGTGCGGTGCGGTGATAGGCGATAAGTGGGAGGCTTTCGTGGAGGGCGTTAAGCTCGGTAAAGACCCGGGGAAAGTACTTGATGAGCTAGGTGTTAAGAGGTATTGCTGTAGGAGAATGTTTATCTCGCATCTAGACTTAATTGAGGAGTTAGTTATGTATAGTAGGAAGGTGTGAACACATGAGCGAGGACGTTGATCGCGAGAAGCTAGCCGGTAGTGAACTCTTGGTTCCGCTCAACATATACTTGGAGGCAGGCGTTCACATAGGTACTTACATGTGTACCAAACACATGGAGAAATTTGTTTACAGACAGAGGCCTGACGGACCGTACATAATAGACGTGAAGAAGATTGATGAGAGGATCCGCATAGCCGGGAAATTCATAGCCAGCTTTAGACCAGACTCGGTCTTAGCTGTTTCAGCAAGACCTTACGGTTTTCAGCCCGTCCAGAAATTCGCTGAATTGACTGGTGGTAAATCTATCGTGGGCAGGTTTATACCCGGGACGCTCACGAACCCCAACTTAAGCATTTACATAGAGCCTGAGGTGCTCATCGTGACAGACCCTAGAGTAGATCAGCAAGCACTTATCGAGGCCTCCAGGATAGGGATACCTGTGGTAGCGATAGTTAGCACGGACTCTAAGACTAGCAACGTCGACTTAGTGATTCCAGGCAATAATAAGGGTAGGAAGTCCCTAGCTGTTATTTACTGGTTGTTAACTAGGCAAGTACTTAGGGAGAGAGGGATCTTACCACCAACCGGCGAGCTAAGCGTGGGTCCGGACGCTTTCGAAACTAAGGTGTTAAGTAAATGAGTGTGAGGAGGCCGGTTGTAGCTGGTTATTTTTATGAGGGGAGGAAAGAATCCTTAATTAAGCAGATTGAGTGGGCTTTCACACATAAGCTCGGTCCAGGATATATCCCTCGAGTCTCGGAAGAGAGGAATAAGGAGAGCATAGGTTTCGTGGTGCCTCACGCAGGATATATTTACAGCGGCCCTATAGCAGCACATTCTTACGCGAGGCTGGCTTCCGAAGGAAAACCAGACGTTTTTGTTCTGCTCGGACCTAATCATACAGGTGCCGGGGAAGCGGTTTCGGTGTGGAGTGAGGGGGCTTGGGAAACCCCGTTAGGGTATGCTAACATTGACGTGGACCTAGCTAAGGAAATAATAAGTAACTCAAGGTACGCCAGGCTGGACAAGCTAGCACACTACGAGGAACATTCGATCGAGGTTCAAATACCTTTCTTACAATATCTTTTCAAAGACGTGAGCATAGTCCCTATATCCATAATGTATCAAGTTCCTGAAATCTCGGAGGACTTGGCCGCTTCCATTTTTAAAGCCTCCTCAAAGCTTGGGAGAGACGCAGTAGTCATAGCTTCAACAGATTTAACTCACTACGAGCCTCATGAGAGAGCGGTTGAGAAAGACAAGGTAGTCTTAGATAAGATAAAATCATTAGATCCCGTAGGATTATTTGACGTGGTTTTAAGAAAGAACATATCGATGTGCGGTGTAGCTCCCGTAATGACTCTGCTTTACTACGCTAAGTTAAGCGGTTCTTCAGGAGCTGAAGTCCTGAAATACGGGACCTCAGGGGATGTGTCAGGCGATAAGACATTAGTTGTTGGTTACTCAGCCGTTAGGATTCTCAAGTAATACACGCGTTTTTCCAAGCAGAAAATCTCAGGGGTTGTGGGGAAGTGAGGCTTGCTAGGAGTAGCTACGTGTGGGCCCCCTTATTCCATATACCCATACCTAAGAGACATAACCCAATAATATTTTTTCCGACAACGTACGAAATACACACAAGTGCTGAGATGACGGAAAGTGCTTCAGAAATCACGGTCTCTGGTTCTATCGACCCACGGCTCGTCGAAAGTAAAATCAAGGAATTCATTAAATTCCTTTCCTCAGAACTAGGTATGGAGTTCTTCTTGAAGCTGAGAGTGAGGGCTTCAGAGAATTCTTTGAGGGAATATACGTACGTTCACGCCACTAACACAATCCTCGAGCTGTTGGGTGGTAACCTAGACAGAGACGTGATTGAAGCTGCTTGGAGAATAGACTCTAAAATAGGTCTCCCGCACAGTGTTCTTGGCATGAGGTTCGCTGACTTGATTGGGAAGCCCTATATATGGAGGTTTGGCGAGGAGTACGTGGAACTCGATAAAGCGTTGATAGCTGAGATAACCAGCGTCTCTGAGGTGGAGCTCCACCCCCTCGATAATCTACCGTTCGCTGACCACTTAACCCACTTAGCGGGTAGCGTAATAATAAATATCTTCAGTAACCTGAGGGAAGCAGGGGAATTAGGGGGTTTCTTAAGACTGTATAACGCTTTATGGTACGCACTATACGGTGTCACGCCTCCTCAGGCAGAGGGGTTAGTGATTATATTCCCGGATTTCGACAGGGCTTACAGTGCTGAGGTGATTATTAAGTGAGTGTAGTGATCAAGCTGGGGGGCTCTGTCATAACGAGGAAAAACGAGCCCTTCTCAACACGTTCTGACGTCATGTCAAGACTTGCTGACGAGATATCTGAGTTCCTACGTGGAGGCAGTGATCACGGGGTCGTGCTAGTTCACGGAGGCGGTTCTTTCGGTCACTCGCTGGTGAGAGAATGTGTTGAGGAGATAGGTTATGTGAATACTCAGTGTTTTGCTAGGGTAGCTTTTTATATGGACTTCCTTAACCACCTAGTAACTGAAGCTTTGTTAGCTTCTGAGATACCAGCGGTCAGGATACCGCCTAGATCAATATGTTGGGGGATAGGTTTCGGGGAATGCGATTTTAGTGTTGTGAAGAGGCTTATGAGTTCGGGTGTGGTTCCGGTTCTTTACGGTGACGTCGTTCTCTCAAGCAAGGAACCTAAAGTCCTCTCAGGAGATGATATTGTGTGGTACTTGACTAAGTCTTTAAGCTTGAGGAAAGTAATCTTCGTTACCGACGTTGACGGCGTATATGATAAGGATCCTAAGCTCTATAAGGACGCGAGAGTTTTAAGTAATATGCGGTTGAGTGACGCGTTGAAGGAGGCTAGTTTCTGGGAGGTCCCCGACGTTACCGGGGGGATGTTCAGTAAGCTAAGAAAGCCTTTGCTTTTAGACGTTAAGGATGTAAAGATCTATGTGGTTAATGGTTTCATACCAAATAACTTATTAAACGCTCTTAAAGGAAAAAATGTAGTAGGGTCTGTTTTATGGGTTTAAATAACGAGTCGCGTTTAAGGAAGCTGGAACACGTTGATGTAGTTCTGAAGGAGAGGGTGGAAGGTCCCAACACCACGTGGTTTGAGTACGTGTTTCTAGTTCATCAAGCTTCTTCCGAGATACCGCTGGGTACGGTCAACCTAGAGACTTTGTTCCTTAAGAAAATCTTGAAGGCCCCCCTAATAATTACTGGCATGACTGGAGGGGCTCCAGGAACTGAGGAAATAAATGGTAAGCTCGCGGAAGTTGCAGAGAAATACGGAATTGCTTTAGGGGTAGGTAGTCAGAGGGCTGCCATCGAGGATCCGGGAGTTGAGCGAACCTTCAGGATAGTTAGAGAGTATGCCAGAAATGTCCCGGTAATTGGTAATATCGGGGCACACGAGTTCGTGAAGTATGATTTGGATAAGATAAATAAGTTGATAGAAATGATAAACGCTGACGCCTTAGCTGTTCACTTAAACTTAACTCAAGAAGTCGCTCAACCTGAGGGAACGCCTGACTTCAGCGGCTTAATGTCTAAGGTACGACTCTATACTAGGGAGTTCTCCACGCCCTTGATGATTAAGGAGGTGGGACATGGTCTCTCATATGAAGTCGTTAGAGAATTGAGTGAGGCCGGGGTCAAGATATTTGACGTGGCTGGATCTGGAGGGACTAATTGGGTGCTCGTGGAGAAGTATAGGGCGCGAAAGAAAAACGATAAACTCAAGGAATTAATTGCTGAGAATGTTGCTGACTGGGGGATTCCCACAGCCGCCTCAATAATCGAGGCTAGGAGAGCGGCTCCTGAATCTGTGATTATCGGTTCAGGGGGTATCAGATCTTCCGTTGACGCTATTAAGGCTTTAAGAATTGGGGCTGACTTAATAGGTCTCGCAGCCCCTGTTCTCAGAGCTTACTATGGTGGCTACTTAGAAGAGTTTCTGCAAGCGTTCATCCACGGTATTAAAGCTTTAGTAGCGTTGACCGGGAGTAGAGACCTTAACGAGCTGAGACGTAAGCCTGTCATAATCACGTCTATCTTAAGAGAATGGCTTATATGCAGGGGGTTTTCTGTTTAAATTCTTAGGTTTTACTCTATGACTTAGGGTGTGTGTTGGATGAGTAAAGACTTCAGTAAGTTGTTGAGCTATGCCAAACACGTGGCTTCTGAGGTAGATAAGGCGATTAATGAGATAATTAAGGGAGGGCCTCAGGAGCTTTATGAGGCTTCATACCATCTAATTAAGGCTGGTGGTAAGAGGTTAAGACCGTTAGCTCTTGTCTTGAGTGGTCGGATGTTCGGTCTTGAAGAGCGTGTAGGAATTCTGGCGGGAGCTTCAGTTGAGATCTTACATAACTTCACGTTAGTTCATGACGATATAATGGATAAAGACGTGTTTCGCAGGGGAGTTCCAACAGTCCACACTATCTACGGTGAGGACATGGCGATACTTGCCGGCGACTTACTTTTCGCTAAGGCTTTCGAGGCTTTAGGAAGGCTTTCAGGGTTGGTGAGTGCTGACAGATTAGTTAACGCGTTTAAGGAGCTTGCCTGGGCTGCCGTCACTGTCGCGGAGGGTCAAGCGTTAGACATGGAGTTCGAACGTAGGTGGGACGTCACGCTTGATGAGTATTTGAGCATGATCTACAAGAAAACGGCGGCTCTTTTCAAGTCAAGCTTAGTTATCGGAGCTCTCCTAGCGGGTGCCTCTCAGAACGAGATTGCTAACTTAGAGAAGTTTGCTGAGGGTGTTGGGATAGCTTTCCAAATAAGAGATGACGTGCTTGGTTTAGTTGCTGATGAATCCATTTTAGGAAAACCTGTTTATAGTGATTTGAGGGAAGGGAAGAAGACTATCTTAGTTATTCATGCTCTAAGCAGGTTAGACCATGAGGGGAGAAGAAAGCTGATGAGTACCCTGGGTAGGAGAGACTCTAGCGTTGAGGAACTCAGTAGTTTAGCTGAGCTCATTAAGTCTACCGGGGCAGTAGAGTTTGCTAACAGCCTAGCCGATAAATATCTTGAGGAAGGCCTTGAAGCGTTAAGTAGAGTGAAGCCTGTCGATCAAGAAGCCAAAGATCTACTACGAGATTTAGCGATGTTCGTTACAGCGAGGAATTACTAAATGAACCTGAGCTCTGAGAAAAAGCGTAAGAGTTTCCTAGATCCTCCAACATCGTATAGTCAGCCCAAATGCTACACTAAAACAAAAGATGTCGTTAAAAGTGTTCAGTGCTACGAGCTAGTTAACTTTCTACTGTCCCAACAAAGACCTGATATATCAGTATGCGATGAAGTTACAGGTCGGTGTGTTGAGATTAGCTCAAGCGATGAGTTAGTAATCTCAGAGATCAGTGGTAGCGAGGTCTTCATAAGCGTTAAGGAGGGGGATCGCGTTAAGCGTGGTGATAGGTTAGGGTATATCATAACTGGTAAAGGAGAGGTGCGCGGCTTGAGGTCCGACGTTGAGGGGTTCGTGGTGCTAGTTTACGAGGTGCCTACATCAAGACCTTCTGAGGTCTTAGTTTTTATTAAGAAGGGGGGTGGTGGTAGTGAGTGAAGAGCGTATACCTTCAGAAATTCAGAGATTGATTAGAGGGCTAGCTCTTAAGAATGCCTATGAGCATGGTGGGAAGGCCGTAGAAGGTCCTGTCATGAGCGCTGTTCTAGGAGAGCATCCTGAGCTGAAGCCTCTAGCTAAGGATTTAGCTAAGTACGTCTCTCAAGTCGTTAAAGAAGTTAATTCGTTGAGTTTTGAGGAGCAGAAGAAGCTCTTAATGAGTGAGTTTCCTGAGTTGCTGGAACGGAGGAGAGAAAAAGAAGAGAGAAAGAGGTTGCCGCCGCTTCCTCAAGTTGACCAGTATAAAGTTGTTAGGACTAGGTTTGCGCCAAACCCAGACTTCTACATACACTTAGGGAACGCTAGGCCTGCCATACTGAGTTACGAGTACGCGAGAATGTATGACGGCGTTATGATACTGCGTTTCGAGGACACGGATCCTAGGATAAAGACGCCTATCCCAGAAGCCTACCATCAGATCAAGGAGGATTTGAGGTGGCTAGGCGTTGAGTGGGGGGAGGAATACGTTCAGTCTTTAAGGATGGAGCTATATTATGAGATTGCTAGAGAGCTCTTGAGTAGGGGCGCTGCGTACGTTGACTTATGTCCTCAGAAAGTTTTTAGGGAGTTTAAGTTAAGGCGTGTGGCATGCCCGCACAGGGATGTGTATCCGGAGAAGAACCTAGAGCTTTTTGATAAAATGAGGTCTGGCTTCTTCGGTGAGGGTGAGGCCGTATTAAGGATAAAGACAGACTTAAATCACCCGGATTTCTCCGTGATTGATTGGGTTGCTTTCAGGATTATAGACACCGATAAATACCCGCATCCTGTGGTGGGTTCTAAGTATGTCGTCTGGCCTACGTATAACTTCGCGGCCGGGGTTGACGACCACTTGATGGGAGTCACCCACATACTTAGGGGTAGGGAGCACTCACTTAATACTGTTAAGCAGAGATACGTGTACCAACATCTCGGCTGGGTATATCCTGTCGTACTGAACCTAGGTAGGCTCAACCTGGAGGGACTCATCTTAAGCAAGTCTAGGATAAAGGAATTAATATCTAGTAGGCCGGGGGAATTCGAAGGGCCTTCAGACATTAGGTTCGGCACTATAGCTTCGTTGAGGAATAGGGGTATTGAGGCTCAGACCATACGTGAGATAATCTTGGACGTCGGCGTTAAGTTAAGCGATGCTTCCATAAGCTGGGATAACATAGCCGCTTTAAACAGGAAACTCATAGACAGGGACACTAAGAGGTTGATGGCAGTTTTTAATCCTGTGGAGCTGAGAGTTCGTAATTATCCAGGTCCTGATAGAGTGGTCTTATCTAACCATCCAGAGAACTCGTCTTTGGGTAGTAGGGAGGTGTCGCTCGACGTTTCCTCAGGTACTTTACGAGTGCTTATAGATCGTAGTGACTTAAGCGAGGTTATTAAGATAGGAGCTTTCAGGTTGATGGAGTTATGTAATGTGAGAGTAGTTGAGGTTGGGGAAGGCATCCTAGTTAGTGAGTACATAGGCAGAGACTTAAAACAAGCGAGGGATGCTAGGATGCCCATAATACAGTGGGTTCCCGCAGGCAATAACGTAGCATTAAGAATATTGGTTCCAAGAGATCTTGAGATGGTGAGGGTAGGTGGTCTAGGTGAGCCAGCGTTGACTGAGTTAAAACGAGGGGATAAGGTGCAGTTAGTTAGGTACGGGTTCGTCAAGGTACGTAAACAAGCATTAAGTAAGGAGGACGTTATTGAAGCAGTGTTCATGCATGTGTGAAGGGTTACGTTAAAGCTTTATTAATAAAGCTTATAAGTCTTACGTTCCCTATAATCTCTGGTACGACGACCGGAGGGAATGAGGATGAGTAAACCTGTTCACATAAAGTTTAAGACACCCCCGGAAATAGCTGAGAAAGCCTACGAAGCTGTTAAGAAAGCTAGAGAGACTGGCGGGAAGGTTAGGAGGGGAGCTAACGAGACCACTAAAGCTGTTGAGAGAGGCTTAGCCAAGATAGTAGTAATAGCTGAGGACGTAGAGCCTCCTGAAGTAGTTATGCACCTCCCATTGCTGTGTGAGGAAAAGAAAATACCGTACGTTTACGTCCCCAGCAAAAAGAGATTGGGCGAGGAAGCAGGACTTCAGGTAGGTGCTGCGGCGGTAGCTATAGTGGAGCCAGGGCAAGCTAAGGAATTAATAGAGGAACTTTCTAAAGCTTATCAAGACCTTAAAGCCAAAGGAGCTTAATAAAACCGTGAAAACGCAAACTTCAGAAGATCTCTTTTTCTCTATGTCTTGAAGGGCTTCGGTTACTTTACGCACTACTGACCTCCTCACTGCTTCGGGGATTCGATCTCGGGGCCGGGTCTCCGGCTCGTCACCCCTACCTCTCTCGGGGCTTGGATAAGAGGGAATAACACTTATAAGTGTGTTTCAAATCATCTTTAAGGTGTTGAGGAGTGAGCGAGGAGGGTAGGAAAGTCGATATAACTCAGCAACCAACCGAGATTACTGAGGAGTTCGGGTTTCCGGCCGAAGTACTTCAGATAATAGGTCGTACAGGTGTTACTGGAGAGATTACCCAGGTTAGGGTTAGAGTTCTCGAAGGCAGGGATAAGGGCAGGATACTTACGAGGAATGTGAAGGGCCCTGTACGCGTTGGTGACATAATAATTTTGAGGGAGACCGAGAGGGAGGCTAGGAAGCTTACTGCCAGGAGGTAGGGTGGTTACCGATGGTTAGGGTAGATAAATGCTCTTTCTGCGGTAGCGAGATACCTCCCGGCACCGGGCTAACGCTAGTTAAGAATGATGGCACGCTCCTCCACTTCTGCTCCAGCAAGTGTTTTAAGAATTATAAGCTGGGTAGAGACCCAAAGAGAATACCGTGGTCTAGGTATTTCCTAGGTGGGAGGAGTTCGAGGGCTTGAGATTGCTGCAGAGAACCATACTGATAATCAAGCCTGACGGAGTTAAGAGAGGACTGGTAGGCGAGGTAATAAGTAGAATCGAGAACAAAGGTCTTAAAATAACTCGTTTAAGGATGATATATCCTAACATAGAATGTATTGAACAGCTTTACGACGTTCATAAAGGTAAACCATTCTATAAAGACCTAATCGAGTTCATGAGTTCCGGACCCATAATAGCGATGATTATTGAAGGTGACGAAGCCGTTAAGGTCGTGAGAAACTTAATAGGATCTACGGACGGTAGAGAAGCTTCCCCGGGCACTATAAGAGGGGACTACGCACTATCAATAAGAGAAAACATCGTTCACGCCGCTGATTCAGTTGAGAGAGCTGAATACGAAATCAAGGTAGTATTCTCAGAGACATGCGGCGACTTCTAATAACATTTCTCTTCCGGACGTTCTTCATCTAATAGTTTAAGGGGCTGCTACGTGATCTCAACGACCTTAACTGTAACTCACGAACGTTGAACTCCTGACGTAAACTCTCTTAGTTTAAAGAGAATACTTAGACCGAATTTCTTATCTTCTATTTGCTTGATTTTTATGATTTCCTTTATTAGCTCTATTGTTTCGTTACTTAACTCGCTCCTGAAGTCTGTTATGAAGGTCTCTAAGTCTTTCTCTGTTGGGTCTGTGTAGAGTATGTCGCCTTCGTCGAAGTGTCTACCTACTAAGACGTCCCCCTCTATGGAGATAGCTACTTCAGAACCTGATCTCGCTTCCTGCAATGGTTTACCCTTAAGCTGTATCTGGTTAATCTTTCCTAAGGGTTTTCCATCAGATCTCATGATCTTGTAGCCGGGTCTTATAACGCCTCCTAAAACTCTTACTCCCACAATTGCTGGGCTACTCCTCCTAAACACATATCCTGGCAAGACCTGGAATTTAGCTGGGAAAATCGTTTTTAGCGCTTTCTCATAAGTTTCTTTCAGCCTCTCTTCAGCGATCCAGTTCTCGTAGGACTCGATGAGCTTATATATTATGTTATCTCTGAAAATCTTCACACCCTCCTTAAGAGCTAGTTCCTCTATGTCTGGAGGCGCTTTCACGTTGAAGAGTAGTATGACTCCTAAGTACTTGTTTTCTTTAGCTACTATGGAGGCTTCTATGACCTCCCTGCGGGTTAGGGGACCTACGTCAGCTAGCCTTACCGGTACCCCCCTCTTCTCAAGCATTGAAACCACCGCTTCCAGAGTTCCCAGGGTGTCCGCCTTAACTACAACACCGACTATATTCTTAGAAAACCTGACCTGCATTAACTCTTCCGCTATCTTCCTACTCACCTCCTCGACTTCCTCCTCTCTTTCCACTGCTTGGAGCGGCGCTCCCGCAACAACCTTCTCGAGCTCCGGAGCGCTTAGCCTAACCCCGGCCGCAGCAACCACCTCATCCACGTTAATGAAGTTCGCTTCACTGGCTACACGCATTTCCTCAAGAGGTCTCGGCATTAGCAAAGCCCTAACCTTCGTTACAATAGGTCCTTCGTAACCCCCCAAGACTACGATATCGCTTTTCCTAAGTATCCCATCATATATTATTACGTCAGCACAATGACCTAAGCCCGGAACCTCCTTAACCTCGAGAACCACTCCCTTAGCAGGACCCCACGTGAACATAATTCTATGCGTTAAGAACCTCTGCACGATCCCGGCAAGTACTGCCAGGAGCTCGGCAAGACCCTCACCGCTTTTAGCTGATATAGGAACTATCGCTATCGCCTTTCTGAAATCTCTTATTTTATCGTATCTTTCAGAAGGCACGTTGACTTGCGAGAGCTGACCTACCAGAGTATATATTCGTTTATCGAGTTCTTCCAGTGCTTGCCTGCTCTGATTCCTCGCACTAAGAGTGAAGGGTGTGTCCCGAAAACTCTTCCAACCTGGGATTCTGTCGATTTTGTTAGCTGCTATGACGAAAGGAACCTTCCTACTCATTAAAATCTCTATAGACTCTAAGGTCTGCTTCTTAACACCCTCCATGATATCAATCACTAACACAGCGAAATCAGCAACGCTACCTCCCCTCCTCCGTAAATTAGAAAACGCTTCATGACCTGGAGTATCAATGAATAGCAGTCCCGGAATCGTTAGCTTTATAGGGAACATGTTCTTGAGAGGTGTTATGATCTTCTCTATTACTGAGGCAGGAACTAAGCTAGCGCCCACGTGTTGAGTCATCTCACCGGGCTCTTTACTGACTACTGCTGTGCCCCTAATCTTATCAAGTAGTGTCGTGTTATGGACTAAAACGCCGTTAGCTATGAACGACTGTGTCCCTGGGACTGAGAGATCGTATAGGAAGCCCTCATAATCTTCTACTTCAACATTATTTACTTCCATGAAGAGAACTTCACGTGACTTAAGAACTATCCGCCCTACACCGTTCTCAAGACTTGATGAGTTGTTGTTAATGATGCTTAAGTCTGGGACTGCTATCATGTCATGCTTGCTTACCTCATCCGCCCTAACCCACCCATAAGGCGTTAGAAAAGGATGTTCGGGTGTTACCCTGACGAATCTCCCGTCGCTCAAGACGATCTTGTAAAGATGCCCCCTATACTTAATTCTCCAAACACCCTCTGTGAGGGCTTTATCAATGTACCCGCTTAAACCCAAAGATAATATGGGGATTCTCTTAATGAAAACCTCGTAATCCCCTACCCTCAGGTCAGGCGGTGAAACCCCGACAAGAAAGGAGATCTTGATTACCTTCCCGTTAGTAAGCAATACTTTCTCGTCTGGATGTAAGCATTTGCCGTGATCCACGTGTCCTAAGACCGTGACTATGGGTGATCTTAATTTCTTAGGTTCCTCGCCGCTCATTCCTCCTACCTACTATTAATGAGGTCGAGAATTATTTAAGGGGAGTTATTGCTTAAGAACTACTGACGTCTCGCTGCGGTTTATAATTGCATAACTTCTCTAAAGCTTTTCTTAAAACCACCACAGCTTTTGAGGATGGATAATTCAGCTCTTGCGTTATTTCCTCCCAACCCAACCCCTTCAAGCACCTAGCTACGCATACCTGACCTTCCAGCGGGGTTAAGACGTTTAGCTTACCTTCTAGCACCGACTTCAGTACGGTGAAGTTGACTGCGTCTGCCGCGGATTCGTATGTCATTAAGCCCTCTAAGTAGAGTTTCAAGCGTTCTTTCTGCGCTTCTGTGAGCTCGAATCTCTCAGAAAGTTCTGGGTAGTTGATTCCGGACTTAAGTATGAGGTAAGTCACGTCGCTCTCCAGATCTCTATAAACAGTGTGTAAGCTACCGATTAACCTAATCGTGAAGTCTTTAGTACACACATCTATTAAGGAAACCCATTCATTATTTAACGGCCTAACCACTAGGGCCGTGTACTCGCCGCTGACTGGGTTCCTATCCGGCGACAGGTGAAGTAATTTGAAGTTGTTTTTAAGCCAGAAATTCAGTAATTCCCTGCTTAAGCCGAAACCGGCTCCAACCCATGAATACCCTCTCCTCATGGCTTCATTTATTATCTCGTTTAGTAGGAATGACCCGATACCCATCCCCTGCACGTCTATGTGTACGGCGATCCTCACAATCCTCCAGCCAATGCCTTTCCCGAGCTCCCTAAGCCTAAAATACTTTAGGAGTCTATCAGGTATTATGTTACCAGGTATCTTACCGCCGACCAGTAACTCATCTATTAACTCATCGCTAAGGCCTCCCTCCTCAGCTAATTGAGCAGCCCCAACTATCTTACCTGAAGACTTTATTCTCACAGCTCTCATGCTGTGGTGTGGCGCGTCCGCTAACCTACCTAGATCATCCGGTTCATTCCTATAATGAGCTAAGACGTAAATACCGAAAAGACTGCGTAGTTCTTTCTCCCCGGCCT
This sequence comes from uncultured Desulfurococcaceae archaeon, assembly GCA_964482405.1. GTDB lineage: Archaea > Thermoproteota > Thermoprotei_A > Sulfolobales > NBVN01 > Zestomicrobium. The sequence goes on from CAYZXH010000007.1 coordinate 41,954, forward strand.
CCGAGAAAAGATATTCCGGTTCGTAAGTCACGTACTCCAGGTTGCCTCTTTTGATCTCCTTAATATCCTCGTCCGTCAGTTCATCCGGCTCTGCGTCTAGTAATAGAGCGTCGAACTGGAACTTTTCTATAGGGTCGTTGGCGGAGTACCTGATCGGCTCACTCATCTCGTAGGTTATCATTAATGTCTTAGGATCCTCCCTTAATCTCTTAAGGAACCTCACTGAGAAACCCCTTCCCGCTCCTTCATATCCGTGTATTGTGGTAGCGTAGATAGTCCTGTTAAAATTCTTCCATATCATGTGTAGTAGGGGGACCGGCAGTCCCGCCGCCTCATCAACCACGACCACATCTACTTTAAGCTTAGTTACTGTGTACGGCTCCCAGTACTCTATGCTAAATCTATCACCCTTCAATTCTATTAGGTCTCCTTCCTTAACCACCTTCCTATACTCAAGCCCTAAAGCGTTTAATCCTTTCTCAGCCAACATCATTAGTGATTGTATCGCGGAAGAATCGCTTGCTGTCACGGCTACCCTCACTCTATTCTTGAACCTCAATAACTCCTTAATTAACCCGATGATAGCTATCCCTATAGCTGAAGACTTACCCCTCCCCCTATCAGAAGTGACTATCACGGCTACGTGCTTGGAACCCGGCTTAGGGACTAAGTTATCCTCGATTAACTTGATGACGTTCACCTGATCTTGAGTTAATGCGAGTTCGTAAAGGCTTCTCGGGAACACAGTGTTTTCAGGTATCTTAACACTCCTTACTTCCTTGTGTTTCCTCATGACCTGGCCTGACTTAACGAGTTTTCCCGTGTCCGCGTCTATCACGTATATTCCTTCATGCTTCATGAGCTTCCTTACGAAATACTTTATGAAAATGTTCCTGGGTTCGGGATGTCTGGGCGTTACTAGATTGCTCTTAAAGATTGTTTTAACGGTCTCCCAAGACTCTAGAGGGGGTCCCCACATCACTATGAGGCCTCCTCCCCTAACTATCCCTATGAGCCTCCCCACATCGTTCGGTTTCAAATCGTTCGTTAGGTCTAGTATAAGGACGTCTTGAGTCGTCCCTAGATATTTCTTGCTAGTCTCATATACTGCCTGCTCTATCGTGACTTCACTAGTATCTACCAACTTCTTACTCAGTATTAAGTCTTTTACCAGTGTTGCTCTCAAGCGTGCGTCAGGGAATTCATCGTGGAATACGTGAATGACGCTTAGCTTAGCGGATCTCCTGAGTCTCCTTAACTTCCTTATGTAACGCCTTATCAAATCTATCGTCAAGCCAGCAACCTTAACAGGGTCCGATCCGCATAAGACGACCAGTCTCCTCTCATTACTTACGTAAGCTCTCGCGATATCATCGGAAAAATTCTTCAGGAACGTGCGGTATTCTTCAGTGCTGATTATTTCCCTCAATCTCTCCTGTAGTTCCTTGTACTTCATCCTCTCACCACCAGATATTATATGTAGGGCTCAAAACTTTAGCTTACTTGGTTAGGAGGTGTTGAGTCTAGTCTCTCGTTAAAGACTTCTCTATTTTTCTGTATGGGCAGTTAACCCAGTATTTCTCGCAGTCCGGTACCTCAAACTTGGTTAAGTATCTTCTAAGGACGTTACACCCTGCTAGGTAATACCCTTCATGATCTTCGGATACGAAAAACTCGCATTCAGACCTTGGTTTCTCGTTTAGTGCGTGTATCATTAATAAAGCCTTACCAAACCTTGCGGTGACTACGGTACTGGTTAGCTGCGTAGTCTCTGTTTTTTCCACGAAGTACCTGCATTCCCTGTACTGTCTGGGCCCCCCAGCACATATCATAGTTACTGGGTCGCTAGACGGTTGCTCTAGCTTGGGGGAAGTACACATGTTGTCTTTATACCACGGACACCCCATGACTCAAATTACCTTGAAACAGTAATTCTCTCAAGCTAATAAACTTAAAAGCTATGAAATATTGTCTTAAATGTGAAGCGATATGGTGAGGGCAGACGAGAAGAGTGATGTGAACAGGAAGTTAGGTCTCAAGGTTGTCTACGAGGATTCCGATATCGTTGTTTTCAGAGCTCCCAACGAGGATCAACTACTTGAGATCTTGAAGAATTTGCTGAGGGAGAGGCCGATGACCGTGAAGGAGTTACACGGCTATCTCTCAGGACTAGCTAGTGAGGACAAGATTAGGAGAGCACTCATTAAGCTAGTGAATGAAGGTAAAGCCTACGTAATGAACGACGGGAGATTCGTCATAGTAGGCTTAGAATAATCAACGACTTACGTTGTTGTGGTCTTAATAACCAAAAATTTAATTAAGGAACTGAATTAAGTCGTTTGGGGGTGTGCACGGATTTAGCGAGTACAGGGTAAGTAAGGAGGAGCTGAAGAGAATAATAAAGAAATTGAAGACTTGGAGTGCTCACGCCACTACCTTACTCAGTCTCTACATACCTCCTGGAAGACCTATTTCGGAGGTAGTCAATACTCTGCGTCAAGAATTGTCAATAACTGAGAACATAAAGCTCAAAGCTACTAAGACTAAAGTCCAGACAGCTCTGGAGTCAGCTATAGATAGGTTGTTACGAATATCTAAAACACCTCCTAACGGGTTAGTAATATTCTCCGGTGTTAATGACGAGACTGGCGAGACGCTAACGCTGGTTATAGAGCCTCCGGAGGAGGTGGGCGTATTCTTTTACAGGACGGATAAGTACTTCCACACGGAGTTTCTGGAAGACATGGTTGAGGAGTCTGATGTCTACGGTTTAGTCATTGTGGAGAGGGATGAAGCCACGATAGGGTTGTTAAAGAATGACAGGATAATACTTTTAGATGAGTTAGAGGGTTACATACCCGGCAAACACTCAAAAGGTGGTTGGTCGCAGAGGAGATTCGATAGGGTGATAGAAGAGCTGACCGAGGAGTTCTTCAAGAAAATCGCTGAGAAGATGAATAATTACTTCCTACCATACCTGGAGCAAGGCAAGCTTAGGGGGATAGTAATAGGTGGTCCAGGCTACATGAAGCACGACTTCATTAAGTCGGACTCAATAGATTACAGATTAAAGCAGTTGATAGTGCCTGAGTTAATAGATGTTAGCACGCAGAGTATTCCGGGACTTAAGGAGCTAGTGATTAGAGCTAAGGATTTACTGAAGCAACACTCCTACGTAAAGATTTTCGATGCTATAGAGGAATTCAAGACACATCTAGCGAAGGATGACGGACTGATCACGTATGGTGAAAAAGAAGTGCTCACAGCGTTAAGCATGGGAGCTGTAAAATATCTGATAGTGACCGAGGATTACGAGAAGATAGAGAATATATTGAAGGAAGCTGGAGAGAGGAATGTCACGGTCTATGTAGTGAATAACGAGATTCCCGAGTATGAGTGGCTTAAGAAAACCTTTAACGGTCTTGTAGCGGTTCTCAGATATCAACTAGGTTAAAAGACAACGTAGTACTTTCAGTGCAGTACTTAAAGTTTTTATATAAATTAATCGAAAATGATTTAGTGTTGTAGGAGGCTGGTTAAGTATGGTGGGGGATGACGTCAGAGAATCTACGAGCACGACCTCAACACATCTTGAGCAAATCAAGGAGGATCCTAAGAAGAGGTGGATTGAGAGGATGATTAAGTCTGCTAAGAAGTATCATAAGATCTGCCCCTACTACGATAAGAAAACAGCTAATTGTTTTATAAAGCAGTTAAAGAACGTGAAAGTATCTAAGTGCGACCGTGACGGCAAGTTCGACGGGTGCGCTGTATTCGTAGGCTATCTTGAGGAAAGGTATGAGTGGTATGTTTCCTCAGGGGTTTTACTGCCCGTTGATTTCAGGGATATCACTTCTATTTTTTAGGTGGGTATTTCCTTAGTTTTATGAGGTAACACGGTTGGGTTCGAGCAATCCGTATAGGATGCTGAAGCGCTTCGTGTCTAACGAGATTAGTAGAGCACTTAGCGGGGTTTGCGCAGATTCAGAGTCGCTTAACCGGTTGGAAGACATGATTGAGGAACCCCCTAAGAGGGAGTTCGGTGATCTGAGCATACACTTATCTAAGCTTTCTAAGCTGTGCGGCACCTCATTAGAGAACCTGGTTAATCTACTGACCCCGTCACTAGAGAAGCTAGACTTAATCGAGAAGGTGACTGTTGTTGGCGGCTACCTGAATATCTTCGTTGATTATGCAGTATTCAGCGCTCAGGTACTCACCGCCATAACCAGCTACGGTGATAAATATGGAGTTATCGACGGCTACGTTAGGAGGAGGGTCGTGGTAGAGTATGTGTCGGCTAACCCCGTGCACCCACTCCATTTAGGTTCTGGGAGGAACGCGGTCTTAGGCGACTTCCTCTACAGACTTAACAAGTTCGTAGGTAATGAAGTTCAGAGAAGGTATTACGTCAACGACGTGGGTCTGCAGGCAGCCTTCCTAGCTTATGGTTATAGTAAGCTGGGGTTTCCTGAGATACCGCCTGGGATGAAGCCCGACCACTACTTAGGCTTGATATACGCGGCTACAACAACGATAATCGATATACTGAAGCTGAAGAAGTCTTTGAAAGAAGCTGAGGCCGCGGGCGATTTCAGCAGGGCTAACGAGCTACGCGGCGAGATAGATTCCCTGATGGGCGATCTAGCTAAGATAGCTGAGGTAATACCTAATGAAGTTAACGTGTTGTCTGAGAAGATAGCGGGTGAGGAAGATCCTGAGCTGGAAGTCCTGAGAATTCTCAGGGGTTATGAGAGAGGGGAGTTTGAATACCTCTTCGTCCGGAAGGTTTGCGATAAGGTTATTGATGGGATTAGAGAAACTCTTGAGAAAATGAATGTAGGCATAGACGTGTGGGACTGGGAGAGTGATCTGGTTTGGGAAGGTAGGGTAAGCGAAATTCTTGAGAAAGCCTCGAACAGCAGTTATTTCAGGCTTCATAAGGGTGCGCCAGCACTCTTCTTCGACGAGTTACTCAGTACTGAATTGAGGAGGCGTTTAAGGATTCCTGAAGCGCTTGAGGTACCTCCCCTAATACTTAAGAGAAGTGATGGAACCACGCTCTACACCACCAGAGACATCGCTTACACTTTAAAGAAGTTTGAGGAGTTCTCGGCTGATGAGGTAATAAACGTTATAGCTATAGAACAGACCCTTAGTCAAGCCCAGCTCAGGCTAGCGCTTTACGCTTTAGGGTACGAGAAAGAAGCAGAGAATCTGATACACTACTCTTATGAGATGGTCAACCTACCTGGGGTCTCCATGTCCGGAAGGAGAGGCAGATATGTGACCGTCGACGAATTACTTGAGAGACTTAGTGGGATGGTGAAAAACCTGATGAGGGAGAGGGGTTCTGAGGTCTCGGACGAGCAAGCTTTGAAGATAGCTAGGTCAGCCATCAAATACATGATCTTATCGGTATCCCCCTCTAAGACCTTAACGATTGACCTCAGGAAAATCCTTGACTTAAAGCAGAACTCAGGACCTTACATACAGTACACGTACGTTAGGGCGAGATCCGTGCTCGAGAAGGTGGGAAGCTACCCGCTTGATGTCATAGACTACGAGAAAGCTAAGAAGGAACCTGTGAGAACACTGATTCTAGAGTTGAGTAAGTTTCCTGAGGTGGTCTCAGAAGTGGTCATCAGTAAGCAGCCTGAGGACTTAATAGCTTACGCTAATAACCTAGCCACAATATTCAATAAGTTCTATGAGACCGAGCCCATACTGAGGGAGCCTGATGAGGGGTTTAGAGCACTGAAGATTGCGGTAACTCATGGGGTTTCAGTCGTGCTCCGCAACTTCATGGAGATTTGCGGGATGGACGTCCTAGAAAGGATATGATTTTATTTTCCTTGAGTCACTAAAATATTAGGTACTCGAGGTGTGAGAGCATGGTCAATAAAGACTTCATCGAGCTAAGAGTTGAGACGGCTGGCGCGAAAGACGTTGGACGTAAGATAGGCAGGCTTCCAAGGAAAGTGATGAACTTACTTAACGTGTCTTCAGGTGATTACATAGAGGTGGAGTCTGATAAAGGCTCTACGGTGCTTCAAGTGTTGCCTACGTTGAGGGAAGAGGATGACTACACTATAAGGATTGACGGTTACACGCGTGAGGCCTTAGGAGTTGGTGTGGGAGACATAGTGAGGGTCAGGAAGATAGAGGTAGTTAAGGGTAGTAAGGTAGTGTTAGCTCCCACGATCCCTATGAGGTTGGATAGGGGATTCGTCGAATATGTTAAGGAACAACTACTCTATAAGCCTGTGAAGAGGGGTGAGGTAGTCTTCATATCTTACTACTTCCTCCCAGAACCTATAAAGTTCGTCGTAATTGCCACGCACCCTCAGCAAGTAGTTTACGTAGACTCTGACACATTTCTTGATCTAAGGGAGGAACCCGTTAAAGAGGAGGTTGTTAGGAGAGCAGTACCTAAGATTACTTGGGAGGATATAGGAGACCTGGAAGAAGTTAAGGAGAGGATAAGAGAGATTGTTGAGTTACCGATGAGGCATCCAGAACTCTTCAAACACCTTGGGATCGAGCCTCCTAAAGGCGTCTTGCTCTACGGACCGCCAGGTGTTGGCAAGACCTTACTCGCTAAAGCACTCGCTAACGAAATAGGTGCGTACTTCATAGCTATTAATGGTCCTGAGATTATGAGTAAGTATTATGGTGAGTCTG
>CAYZXH010000008.1:0-47472 GCA_964482405.1 uncultured Desulfurococcaceae archaeon
TGCTTTGTGGTGTGGGGGTTGTTGAAATCGCTGGGGTTACATAGGTCATGTGGGGCATCCCCAGAGAAGTTTTAAAGCTAGGAGCTTATATGCTTATTGGTGACAACCTGAAAGCCTCACCCTAAAGAGCGAGGAGGAGGTCAGCTCTAAGTACGGACCCTAACTCGCTGAACCCATGCGCTAGCAATTCCGTAACCGAATCGCTCCTCATTGGATCGCCACACCGCATAATCACGTCGAGCTTATAAGCCATCACTTCTGGAATAAGCTAACATATGAAACCGAGACCTCACAGTATGACAAAAACTTTAAAAGTTATACTAATATTTATTTAGGGCCCGTCGTCTAGCCTGGTTAGGACGCCGCCCTGACGCGGCGGAGGTCCGGGGTTCGAGTCCCCGCGGGCCCACTATTCTCTCATGGTTTTAGTGATTGAGCTTATACGTGTTCGCCGTTTTTAAGTCTAGGTTGTAATTATATTTTGGGTCCGAGTCTTTGGCTGGTGGTGCGCGTGTTCAATATTAAGTATTCAGAGGGTTTGCTTTTCAGGAAGTACGTGTTGAGTTCTACTAAGCCTCTTAGTGATGTTCCAATCAGGGTTTCTGACGAGGGCTTCTTGATAAGGGGTTTGAGCCCGGATAAGAGTGTTTTAATGGAGGTAAGTATTCCTAGTAGTTCTTTCGCGGAGTATGGTGTAAGCGGCGTTAATGATCTTACCTTAGAGAGAGATGAGGTTGGTAAGGTTCTTAAGAAGGTTGGTAGGAATGACGTTATACAGCTAGGGTATAAGGAGGGGGCCGGGGTCGTTAAAGCTAAGTTAATAAACAGTAAGTCAGGCGTTGAGAGGAGTTACGATATAAGGATTGCTGGATTAGAGGGCCCGGTAGACCCCATACAGGTAGAGTTGCCGGTAATAATCAGGGTTGAGACCTCAATACTTCAGAGAATAATAAAAGACGTTAAGCTGGTTGGCGAGGAACTAACCATAAAATATTCTAGAGACACTGTAGAATTCACTTCCTTAAGTGAGGGTAGGGAATACAAGATAGTTCTTGAAAGAGGTAAGCACCTCCTCGAACTAACTTCTAATACTCCGGGAACCGCTACCAGCACGTACGACATAGACTTACTTAAGACGATCCTACCTGTTTTAACAATCTTCGACGTGGCGGTTATAGAATTCGGTCCCTCACTACCGCTGAAAATAAGTCTTTCAGGCGAGGAAGGCGTGAACATAACTTCCTGGATAGCTCCAAGGTAAGTCACGTTAAAGATCCGTTCTTCACAATCACTAAGTTTTCTGAGATGAGATAAGCCCTAACTTCAGAGCTAGCTCGGCAGCTTTCTCAACAGCTTCTTCAGGACTGCTTGCTGAGACATTGAACGTTATATTCGTGTTAACTAGTCTTATCCTATATCTCTTACCACCCTCAACTAAGACTTCCTCAACAACTTCCAGTGCTGGCTTACTCATGAGTTACACCAAATATCTTTACACTAAAAAGTAAAATTTAAGTATGGAGGCAGTGTATTTAATTAAAAAAGAAGTTAATTACAGGAGTTAAGAGCGACTCAAGTCTTGCTTACTTTTCTGGGGAATGTTATAGCTACGTTTATCCACCCGAGTATTCCGCCGAAGATTCCTGCGATAGACGCCCAAATCCATGCGACGAAGAGTTGCATGTATGGATCGGTGGTTACATGTGGGTAGGAACCCGTGAAGTATACTCCTAGAAACATTGATAAGCCGTTGAACGCTGCTAACGTGCTCTCGCCTAGGAACTTATTCTTCAACAAGGTAAATACTAAGAGGGTGACGAACACGAAGTTTCCTATAGCTACATGTATTATGAACGGGGCTTCAACAGCCATCGCCAGACCTAACGACAGAGCAAGCCAGAATACACCGCCCAAGAATCCGCCGAACGGGAAAGCTATAAATATCTTCTTTAAAGCCTCGGGCTTCGCACCAAAGGTGAAGTACTCAGCCCATGCTATGAAGGAGACCCAGAGAGGAAGGTTATAATCGCCTAACAACATACCGAAAGGTAATGAGAGAGCAACTGTTATAGCCACTGCTATAGGGAAAGGTATTGTATACTTTATCTGCTCACCCATATTGATCAACGATAATATTAATATAGTAGAGTTTATAAGTCTTAATAAGCTCTCTCATTAACAAAGTAATGATCAACTCTTATGTTTTTAAACAATTAATGGGATATCATTAGCTTCTGTTAATACTCTTAAGTATTAGAGTTTCAGAATTTTCCTAGCTATATACACTAGCTCTTCATCACTTAACGCACTTTTCTTTATTGAAGCTTCATACTTAACAACCTTGGTTAACTCTGGTAGTAGTTCCTGCGGTACGTCAACACCTAAGCTCTTTAACCTATCTTTGATTAAGGATCCTCCACTACCCTTAGATACAACGAATTCCTTCTTTTTACCTATTAGCTCCGCTTTGAATGGTAACATCCCTTCTTCCTCTCCTTGCTCCATAGCTTTTGATAGCATGTAGTATATCCACCCTGATGAGAACCTGAAGGTATTAGAGCCTATTATAGGTTTGTTCGGCCCTACCTTGAATTTAGCTATTTCTTGGACTAACTGTGTTACGTAATGTATCTTCTCTTTCTTGATATTAGTCTTAACTCCTAGTAAGAGCTCTGCAGCGATAGCTACCTCTTCCGTAGCTGCGTTACCCGCTCTCTCCCCCAACCCCGCTATGGTGGTGTGAACTGCTGAGGCTCCTGCGGCGACAGCCGCTAACGCGTTTGCAGTAGCCAAACCGAAATCATTGTGCACGTGGAACTCTAGCGTCGCAGGCTTAATCCATTCTTTAACCATGCTGGCTATGAGGTACACGGTCCAGGGCAGTCCTTGACCGTAAGTATCCGCTATCGAGATGCTATCAGCCTTACCCTCCTTAGCTATAGTGCTTAAATGGGTGTAAACGAAGTCTAGCGGGGCTTTAAAGTCATCCCATATGAGTGCCACTGTGTATATTCCGTGACTCTTAGCGTAAGACACTGCTTCAAGACCCTTACTCGTTATTTCCTCAGGTTTCATACCCCAGAAAACCCTCCCCTGCCAAGGATTACCAACGAAATCTACCATAACCCCATCTACGTCTAAGTCAATAGCTTCCTCTATGACTTTCTTATCCCAGCTCACGAAAGCTATTATCTTAGCGTTAAGCCCTAACTTAACTATCTCCTTAGTTGCTTCCTTGTCTTCATCGGAAATCATCGGCACAACCTCTATCCTATCAACACCTAACTCATCAAGTGCTGCAGCTATCTTAACACTCTCCTCTTTATGGAAGGCTACCCCAGGTGTTTGCTGACCCTCCCTCAAAGTAGCGTCATGGATTACCAGCCTCTCAGGTGCCTTAATTAAAGACCTGACCTCAGGCAACCAATTGTAGGGTGTTACCCAGAACATATCTGTATGCCACTTATATTTAAACTTATTGAGGTACTCCATAGTCTCCTTAAGCTTACCTATTAGATCGGGTTCGCTCATTATTTAACCCCATCAACTAAGAGTTTCTAAGATAATAAAAAGAGATGAATGGAAAAGATCTTGAAGTTCATTAAAAATTATTTATTCGTCTTCTATTATGGCTACCGCTCTTATCGGTGCTGCGCTAGCTCCCACAAGCTTTATTGGGAGAACCGATACTTTAAACCCGTGTGGTTTAGGTATTTTATCGAGATTAATTAGGTTCTCGATATGGTATAAGTCTATTTCTCTCATTAATCTGTGAACAGGCCATAAAGCCCCTGTCTTAAGCATTACATCAACAGGCACTTCCACGGTGGGGGCGTCAACGCCGAAGACTCTGACTCCCTGCTTCCATAACCACATAGCTGCCTCGCCGTCCAGCCCGGGATGATTCTTCAGATATTCTGGGGTCCCCCAATACCTGGTAGCGCAGTCTGTTCTTATTAAGACAATATCCCGTGGTTTTAGCTTATAGTTTATTCTCTCAAGTTCTTTCTCCATGTCTTCAACAGTTATGTACTCGCCAGGCTTCTTATGAGAGAAGTTCAGTACCACGCCGTCACCGTAGCAATACTCTAGAGGTATCTTATCCGCAGTTATGTCTGAGTCAGGGTTTCCATGCCAGAGTGAGTCTATGTGTGTGCCTACGTGATCACCCATCACGATGATACAGTGATTCGTTATTTCATCGAAGCCGTACTTTTCCTTAGTGATTCCTAGTCCGTGAGCAAACTCCCTATGCGTCTCAATTTCTTTTATGACTGGAGGGACTATCCTAGGGAAGACCACCATCCCGAACTTTACATCAACTGAGAGATCTATTATCTTGACCATGGATCACACGCCCCTTAATAAATCCTCGATCACGTCCATTACCTTCTGCGGGTTAGGACCCCTCACTAAGTAGAAGTCCCTGTCTTTAGTGAAGTTCAGAGCGAAATTAGCTCTCCTCTCTCTACTACGTAGATCGTCGATTAAGGGTATAGGTATGCCTGAAGAGATGAGGTGGTGTGGGGCGAAGTAACTCATCGTTATAGACACGAATAACTGGAATTGCTTCTCATACTCACCGATCTTCGATACCTCCACGTCGAAATTGCCGTCAATGTCTGGCAGGATTACTAAGTCAAACTTCTCGCCAGGCTTTATCTGATGTAACCTAACCTCAGGTAAGCTCTTAAAGAATTTTGTCCAGCCCTCACCGCTAGGTAAGTCACTGCGTTCAGTACCTTTAGGCCTCTTCCTCAAGAAGATTTCCTTACTGCCTGCTAAGATACTCCCATCGTAACTAACTAGTATGGTCTCTCCTGAAATCATTTCAGCACCTCTATGTAGTGCCTCAATTAAGGTCATGGTTTTCCCGTGGTTCGCTTCACCAGATAATAACATCACGTTACGTCCCTTGTAATTGAATCCTGTTGCGTGTAGGGGGAATACACCGTGTTCTTCAAGCTCTCTAGCTACTAAAGTTACCACAAGTCTCTGAAGCTCCCCAGTATACCAATTCCCGTATAAGTAGAGTGTCTTACCGTCATAAGCAAGTCTCTTATCACTGATATCCTTAAACCAGATACAGTCAGTTTTTTCCTTGGTGGCATTCCTGATTAGCTGAGCCTCTGCTAGACGGTAGCTGAGCCATATCTCGTCTTCGAATACCTTGTCTACGGGTTTCTCGCTATATACGTCGATCCTTACCTTAGCTTCTAAAACCTTTACTTCCTCTGTATACTTATACATTCCTATCAACCTAAACTACTGCTTCTTAGCGGAGTAATATTCTTTAGCTTTATTAATGGCTTCCGCTACCGCGCCAGCCATAGGTAATGGAGGTATGAACACACAGAATAACTCAAGAGTTGTTGATCCCGTGTTCTTGATTTCGTGCTGTATTCCCGGCGTGGTCTGTATCACGCAGCCCGGCTTAACCTTAGTTACTGTTTGCCTGCCTTCAACGATCTCTACGGCTTCACCCTCACCGCTCACGACATACATTATCTCGTCTGAACCGTGTTGATGTAGTCCTGTGCTACTCCCTGGCGGGATAAGCGATAACAGTATTGTTGCTTTATCGTAATTACCTAACTGAGGTGCTAGAACTACCTTCAACTCTCTCTCAGCAGGCTTAGGTACTAGATAACCTGTTATTTCCTTCGCGTTAATCACGGGCATTCTATACCACCTAACCACCTTCCACTACTTGAATCAATGTTATCTCATCATCGTTGCTTATATATTCATCATTGCTCAAGATCCTGCCGTCCTTCACTATGGCGTACTGTCCTTGAAGCCTCAGCAAATCTTTAAGGACTTCCAGAACCTCCTTAACCACTAACGTGTTAACCTCCACGGTCACTACGTTCTCAAGATCCGGGTATATCCTTACCTTAACAGTAGCCATACGCAGACCTCAACTAACTGGTACGTCCAGCCCTAACTTCCTTACTCTATCCTTGCCCGGGTAACCGCTCTGAGGGTCTAACTCCCTGTAACGGTAGAAGAGCTCTAGCAACTGGTTTATCGGGCATGTCACCCCTTTAATAGGTCCTTCGTCGAGAGGCTCTTCCACGAATCTCTTGGGTAGCGTGTCTTCCTCAACCCTAAGACCTAGCTTCAGGTTTAGCAGTCTTTCAAGGTACCATATCCTCTCACCAGTCATCAGTATGTCTTCCTTGGATGCTTCAATACCCGTTATAGCCTTATATTCCTCAGCTATCTTATTGAAGTCTACTATGCCGAAAACACCGAACTTACAGAGACCTGCCGAGTCTAGGAAAGCACACAGGTTTTGATGAATTATTGTGACCCTGACCTTAGACTCAACATCTTTAGGTATTTCGGAGATCCCGTACTCCGGTAGCAGTATCCCCCTCTCTACCAGCATGGTCATGCCTTGGAGATGGCTCGCCCCAATATTTGAGGTAGCGTAAGCTAATCCTATGGAGTGATACCGTCTCGGATGGTGTGCCGGTAGTTCGAGACCCTTAACATGTATAGCGAACTTCTCAGTCCCCGAATCAATTCTTTGTGAGGCTCTCTTAACACCCTCAGCCAATATGTCCCCCAATCCCCTCCTGTACGCGATCATCTCCACTAGTCTCAGAACGGCTTCCCCGTCACCCCACTTAAGCTCAAAACCTAGATCCTCAGCTTTGAGAAGTCCTTTCTCGTAAGCTTCCATAGCCCAAGCTATAACCCCGCCAGTAGATATAGTATCTAAACCTAGCCTATCACAGAGCCTGTTTATCTTTACGAGACTCTCGCCATCACCTATCATTAAGTTGGTTCCCATAAGAGCTAGAGTCTCAAACTCAGGACACTTTTCCCACTCCTCACTACTAATCCCGCTTACCTGAAGTTCTTTATGACACTGAATAGAGCAGACTACCTCAGTACCGCAGGCAACACCTCTCGACTTATAAACTTTCTGTAGGGTTTGCCCAGTTATGTTATCTACCTTATCGAAAACCCCTTTAGTCCAGTTCTTTATCGGTACGTTGCCGTCCATTGCGTAACCAATTAAGCCTCCTGAAGTCCCGTAAGACCTTAACCCAACGCCTCTAGGAGATTTCAGAGGTGCGGCTAAGTGTTCTCTCATTAAGTGTACTAACCTCTCTCTGTCATAGACCTCAACCTTCCTACTACCGTAAGTAACTATAGCCTTCAGCTTCTTAGAACCCATGACAGCTCCGACACCGGTTCTCCCAGCAGCCCTCCTCTCATCCGTTATCACGGCAGCAATCCTAACTAAGTTCTCCCCTGCAGGACCTATCGCGGCTACCTTAGCTTTCTGATTATTCAGTTCCTCCTTGATTATCTTAGAAGTCTCTAGGACGTCCTTACCCCACAGATGTGAGGCGTCCTTAATCTCGGCCCGACCCTCAATCACCGCTAAGTACGCAGGTCTTCTTGAAGCCCCTCTCAAGATGATTCCGTCAAACCCAGCTCTCTTAAGCATTGCACCGAACGAGCCGCCAACTATAGACTTACCTAAGTATCCTGTGAGAGGGGATTTAGTGACGAAAGCTGTCTTAGGACTTATAGGGAACGTGTCAACGAAAGGTCCCGTCATTATTACGAGGACGTTAGCTGGTGATAAAGGCTCTGTTTCCTTACTTATTAGATCGTAGAGGAGTCTAGTGGCGTAGCCTGAACCCCCAACGTAGAGCCTGCACCAATCTTCTCTTAACTCGGTAGTCTTTATCTCCCCACTACTTAAGTCAACATCCAGTAACTTCCCGTTAAACCCGAAAATCATGGAACACACCTCACTCAACCCTCTTAAGTCCAAAGAGTCTTAACCAGTCTTCATGAGCTACATACCACACGTTATGGTAGGAAGCCGGGTGCTTATCAACGTACTCGTAAGCATTCTCGTTTAAGATCTTGTCCAGAGCTATGTTAAGTAACTCGACGTAATACTTGAAGTGCGGCAGGTATTGTGAGAGATCAGTCAACAACTTTTCTGCTTTGCTGTGAACACGACATAATCTCCTAATCACTCTCTCATCATATGCTAGGTCTTGGTGATCGTTGATTACGGTCATACCGCCGATCTTCTTGACCTGCCACTGAGTTATTACGTCTTTAATCTCATTATTGACTTCTTCAAGTTTCTTTACTATATCCATGACCACATTCATGTTACTCTCAAGTCTCTTAATCATGTTCTTGCGGAGTTCCTCCACATTTTTCTTAGCTTCATCACTTATTATTATGAAATCATCTGATGTTATTATATAACCTTTATCCTTGAATCTCCTGAAAACATCGAGTGCTTTCGCGTTATCTCCCTTCACGAAGTGAGTTAGTAGTTCAAGCGTAGTGCACTCAACTAAATACATGTAGTTAAGTACTAGGAAGTCTTCCTCAACCAAGACCGTAGAACTCATTACGTCTTCGCCTCACAAATAATTTGTTAGGCACTGTTTTTAAGCTTTCCCATTTAAAAAAATATAATTAGGTTTATAGCGTATATATCAAGTCTCATTAAAGCTTAAAAACCCCAGTTATATAATACTATCTTGTTGGTGTACAGCGTTATGGGTGAGGAAAAACAAGTTGAGTACGCATTAGGTTCTAAAGTTATTGAGAGATTCTTCGGTGACGAGTACTTCCCTGTTAGGTGGGGTGAGGACTGGGATAAGATACTGAATACTAAGTGGGTGACCGTCCTCAAAGAAAACGAGAAGGACTTACACTGGTTTAGGAGTGACTTACATAACCCGCATCCTTGGATGCCGTATATGGAGTACTTCACTTGGTGGGACTCAAAAATCATTAAATCGTGTGAGTACCTATATAGGCGTTTCTGGGCACCTACAGGCGTTGCTTGGATAGCTAAGGTAGCTAACGGTTACGTATACACGACGATAATACCTCGTGATCCGGAGGAGGCTAAAATCGCCGCTAAGTACTTCCTTAAGATTCTGCCCACTTACGGGAGGCTCTTCCTCAAGTGGTGGGAGGAGAGGTACGTTCCAGAGCTTAAGAGAAACCTAGAATACGTGTTTAACTACCCGTTCGATGAAGCGTCACTAGATGAGCTGATGGTGTTGTTAGAGGACATGATAGACATATATGACAGACACTGGAAGATACACTGGATACTGAACTTCGCGCAGTTCGTTAGCTTCTTAATATTCAAGGAATCTGTTCGTGCCGCGTTAGGAGATGAAAAATATAATAGTGGTTATGTGCAGGACTTAATAGCTAGGATCTTAGTATCAACTAAAGATAAGAATTGGGAGTCACTTTACGAGCTCTACAACATTAAGGAACATATTAAGAGGAGCCCGGCAGATAAAGCGTTATTCGAATCAAGCTTAAGTGATGCAGAGGTCTGGAACACCATAAAGAGCGACCCCAAGTATAAGGAATTATTCGAGATGCTCAGTAAGTTCTTAAGGGAGTATGGGAGGAAGTCCATGTACGTATATGAGTATGACCTCCCAACATGGGAGGAAGACCCGTCTCAAGTGATAGCTCAGCTGAGGACTTACCTAGCTATGGACTACGACTACTTCGCTGATCATAAGAGGGTTGCGGACGATCAAAAAGCTGCTATAGATGAGTTAATGAGCCTCATACCTGATGAGAAGAAGGAGGAGGTACGCAAGAGCATGGAAGCAGCCATCAAGATGGCGCCGCTAACACCGGATCACCACTTCTACATAGACCAGCAAACAAATGCTGCCGCTAAGTATGTCTTGAAGGCTATCGGGAGGAAATTCAAGGAGATGGGTCTCCTAGATGACGAGTTAGACACACTGTACCTAACCTACGACGAGTTACGCACACTGTACGCAGACCCTTCAGCTATTAACGCTAAGGAGTTAGTGCAGAAAAGAAAGAAGGAGAGGGAAGCTGCTAGAGAGTTGGTAACGCCGCCATACATTGGCACGATAACTGAGTGGTCGATTAAGGAAGAGCCTTACAAGCAAGGCTTGTGGGGATGGAGTTTTGAGAAACTGAAGACTGAGTGGGAGAACTACCTATACGGTAAGTCACGTAAGGCTAAAGTAATTAAGGGACTCGCTGTCGGCGTTCCTAAAGTCGTGGAGGGGATTGTTAAGGTAGTTGAAGGTCCTAAAGACTTCGCTAAGGTTCAGAAGGGAGATATAGTAGCGTGCGATATAACTAGTCCGGCATGGATCGCGCTGTTCCCGAAGATGTCGGGACTGATATGCGATAGCGGCGGGCCCACATCGCACCCAGCTATAGTGTCTAGGGAGTTCGGGTTGCCGTGTATTGTGGGGTGTAGGGTAGCGACTAAGGTCTTGAGAGACGGTATGAGGGTCAGGCTAGACGGCATTAACGGAACCGCAATAATACTTGAGTAAGGCCAGTAAATTTTGTTTCCTAACTTATAATTTTTAAACATAACGTCTTTTTAACCTCAATATACCATATCTAGTTGGTGCAGGTTTTTGGACGCAGAGGAGTATGTAGTGGAAGTGGAGTTCCCTGTGAGCGTGCTTTTCGGAGTTGACTCAAGTAGGTACGTGGCTAAGATACGCATAAGCGATTCCTCAACCAAATTGAGAGACGTTCTCAAGAAGTTAAATAATGACGTCATTAAATCTGGAAGACTTGAGAGTTACTTAGAGGGTGGTTCAGGTTTTTACGTGTTCGTCAACGATAACTTAGTTAAAGACGTGGATGAAGCCGTGAAAAAGTTAATTGAGCCGGGTACTACAAATATCAAAATAAAGATCTTACCTATTTTTGAAGGTGGTTAGTTATGGGGGTCGAAGTACCTGGTTACGGAGGGTCTATCCTCTACGTAGACCTTAGCACGAAAAACTCGAAGAAAGTCCCGCTCGACTCAGAGCTAATCAGGAAGTTCATAGGTGGGAGGGGGTTCGGGTCTAAGCTATTATACGATTTGGTAGATCCTGACGCATCGCCGTTAGCCCCCCACCAGCCACTCATATTCGTTACTGGACCGTTAGCTGATTTAGCTCCAAGCGCTTCCAGACTTAACGTGATGGCTAAGTCTCCTATGACAGGAATACACGGAGATTCTAACGTTGGGGGTCTCTTTGCCGTGGAGATGAAGAGAGCGGGCTACGACGCCATCGTGTTCAGAGGAGCTAGTGATAAGCCTACGTATGTGTGGATACATGACGACTCGGTTGAGTTCAGGGACGCAACGCACTTATGGGGTAGAACAGTAACTGAAACCACTGATGAGTTGATAAGAGAGGTCGGTGATCGGGACGCGCGCGTAGCGTGCATAGGTCCTGCCGGGGAGAGGCTTGTCGTTAACGCTGCTATAATGGTGGATTACGATAGGGCCGCAGCTAAATGCGGTGTGGCGGCAGTCATGGGTAGTAAGAATTTGAAGGCAGTGGTAGTGAGGGGGACTAGGGAAGTGAGGATTCATGACTTGAAGGCCTTTAGAGAGGCTTGGGAAGACGCGTTACAAGCATTTAAAGCAGATCCTGGCACACTACTAGGATTCACTAAGGGTTCTCACTTCCTTCACAGAGTGCATAACGACATAGGAGCTCTGATATTAAGGAACGGTAGATTCGGTCAGTTACCTGATGATGTTTTAGAGAAGTTTGATCGCGTGACTGACGAGTATTGCGTTAAATCAACTTCTGGTTGTGGTTATTGCGTGGTTTCGTGTGAGAAGAATTTCGTGGTTGATGTACCTGGGTATGGACGTAGGAGAGTGAAGGTTGATTATTACGGTTTGGCACCTCTCTCATACAGGATGGATGTTTACGACCCTAAGATAGGGCTAGAATTCTCTTATCTAACTACTGAGCTAGGTTTGGATCACACGTTCGGTCAATTAATAGCACTCGCTATGGAACTCTACGAACGCGGAATAATAACTAAGGATGATGTTGAGGGGCTTGATCTGAGTTGGGGGAATGTTGAAGCAATAAGAACGATCATCATGAAGACTGCTTACAGGGATGGTAAGATAGGCGAGCTTTTCGCTGGCGGGTTGAAAGGCATCGTAGATAAATATCCTGAGGCAGCTAAGTACGCTATCCACGTTAAATGGATGGATAACATACCTCAAGATCCTAGAGGAAATCCCTTCTACAATTTCAGGTACGCAGTATCTACTAGAGGCGCGACGCATCTATGGGCTTCTGGACTGAGTAGGATAGCTCATGAGTTAGCACCTCCTAGCGCTCCACTAGAACAACAAATGAGTGTATTCTTGATTGTAGAGAATTTCGTAACGCTAGTTAACATACTGGGTGTCTGCAATTGGGCTTGGTCTGCTTACACCACAAGTATGGAGTCGTATAAGAGGAAGGAAAAAGCTCTCTTAAAGCTATATAACTCGGTCACAGGACTTAATCTAACAATTAATGACTTCTATGACGCTGTAGAGAGGGTGATACTCATAGAGAGAGCTGAGAACGCGAGGTACGGTATTAGAAGGAAAGATGATGCGTTGCCTGAACGATTCCTTAAAGAACCTTTAAGAGGATATAAGACGAGTCACCCGCCCTACCCCGATCTAGATAAGAGACTTGATCTCTACTATAGGTTAAGGGGTCTCGACGAAGAAACAGGGATTCCTAAGAAGGAGACTTTAGTAAAGTATGGGTTAGATTACGTAGCTAAGGATTTAGAAGCTAGGGGGATATTACCTAGGTGATAAACCATGAAGAAGTTGGTATTCTACCCTGAAAGATGTACTGGATGTGCGATATGCACGATAGCTTGCGTGACTAAACACGCAGACGGTAACATACTCGATTTCAAGACCTCTAGGATTAGGATACGCGTAGATAAGCCGAAAATACTTCAAGTAGCTAACGTGTGTGTTCAGTGTGAGGAAGCTTACTGTGTTTCAGCATGTCCTGTAGGGGCTTTATCCAGAGATGAGGCCTTAGGCTTTATAAAAGTAGATAAAGAGCTCTGCATATCTTGCGGGTCATGTGTTGAGGCATGTCCTTATAAAGGCATAATATTGAGCCACGTGGACGTTAAGCCGATAATATGTGATTTATGTTACGGCGACCCACAATGTGTTAAGTGGTGTCCGTTTAACGCTTTGGAATACATGGACGTCAACGAGAAAACTGTCTCGTTAGCTAAGGCAGCGCGAGAGAAAATGATTAACTTAATTAAAGAAATTAAATGACGTGAGGTTTTAAGTAAGTAACTTAATTAACGACTTAACGGACTCAACACTCTCTAAGAATTTCTCCCTCTCGTTTTCGTTTAGAGGTAACTCAACCACTCTCTTCACGCCGGTCCTTCCTAGGATGACCGGGACCTCCGCCACCACGTCATGCTGTCCGTACTCACCGTCAAGGAATACGCTAGCAATCAGCAACTTGTTTGAATCTTTTCTTATAGCTTCTACCATGAGGGTTAATCCGGCTGCCGGCCCGTAAGAACTACTGTATCCCTTAAGCTTGGTTATCGTCGCCCCCGCCTCAATCGTTTCTTTCTTTAATGACTCGATTTCGTTCTCAGGTAATAGCTGGGTTAGGGGGATGCCGCAGACGAAGGAGAATCTGGGTAGTGGTAGCATGTTCTCGCCGTGCATCCCGATCACTACTGGAACTATCGAGGAATAACTTATGTTGAGTTTTTTAGACGCATAGTAAGCTAGTCTAGCAGAGTCTAGAACCCCGCTAAAACCTATCACCCTCTCCCTAGGAAAACCTAGCTTCTTGTACATTAGGTAGGTCATTACCTCTAACGGGTTCGTAGTAATTATCACTATAGAATCGGGTGCGTACTCCCTAATCTTAGGGGCTATGTCGTTAATTATTGACGCGTTATCCGCGATCAACTGCTCCCTAGTCATGCCCGCCTTCCTAGGCTTACCAGCCGTCACTAAGACTATGTCACTACCTTTAATTACGCTAAAGTCTTCCGAGCCCTGTATATCCACGTCAATACCGAGAACTGCGGCAGCGTGTGATAAGTCGAGAGCTTCCCCCCGTGCTAAACCCGGAACCACGTCCACCAACACTATCTTGTTGTCAAGACCTCTCAAGACACTCATTAGAGCGGTTGACGTTCCTACCCTGCCAGCTCCTATAATCGAAATCACGTTCTCACCACATTCTCTAACATTGCTTTACTTAAAAAAGAAAGCATATTAAGGTTATTGTTGAGGAGGTTTTCCAAATCAGGAACTACATCTCATAAAGAAATGTAGGTGTATCGGCCTTCATTACCTTACGTTCTTGTAACGCTTAGGAATTTTGTGAAGACCTCTATAAGTATTTTAGCTGCTAGGAACGAGGTTATGTCTCCTACGTCTACGAGAGGGTTTACCTCAACTAAATCTAGTCCAGCGGTTTTTTCGTCTATCGCGTTCGTTATCAGATCTATCACTAGCGTTGGTTGGAGTCCTTCGGGTTCGGGGGTAGATACCCCCGGCGCGTACGCCGGATCTATCACGTCCATGTCTAAAGATATGTACGTATGTTCACAGACACTTAAGAAATCCCTCACTTTATTAACTGCTTCTCTTAGAGTTATTTTGTTGAGTTCGTATGAGTTAATCATGTTTAGGCCTGCTTCCCTAGCTTCTCTCAGCTCTTTAAAGTCTACGGCTCTGAAGCCTAACACCATCACGTTCCTCGCCCCCACCATCTCGCTGATCCTTCTAGTCACGCAGGCGTGACTATACTTGAAGCCTAGGTAATCCGACCTAAAGTCTAGGTGAGCGTCGAGGATTAGCACGCAGGGGTTTCTCTTTACCGTGTTGAAGAGTCCTTCAATGATTCCGTAAGTTACTATGTGGTCTCCTCCGACGAAGACGGTCTTCCTGGTCTTGAGTAATTCTTTAGCGACTACCGAGATGTTCCTCAGTGTTGCTTCAGCACTGCCATGCACTACCGCTATATCGCCTTCATCTACCGGAGGGTTCTCTTCCAGGGCGATGCTGTTCCTGAACGAGTAGGTTTCTAGGGATTGGGAGACGTGACGTATACGCATCGGCGCGAACCTGGAACCACTTCTAAAGCTGTTAGTTGAGTCGAATGGAATTCCTACTAAGCTTAAGGGGTTTCTCCTCCTATCCCCGTTAACTCCCAGAAATACGTATGGGTTGTTAATTAGGTAGAGTTCAAGCATGCTTACCTACTCCTTGATGTATGACTATAAGGCTTTATAAAACCGGATTTTTTATTTTCTGTAGGTGTTACGTGGGCGTGAGTAGCGATAAGTATGAGAAAATCGTTGATTTAGCAGCGCGTAGAGGTTTTTTCTGGCCTTCCTACGAAATCTACGGTGGTTTAGCAGGGTTCTATGACTTAGGTCCTCTAGGGTCTCTCCTGAAAGAAAACATAAGGAAGCTCTGGCTAGATTACTTCGTCTTCAGGCATCAAGATATGGTTGTCCTCATAGAGACTCCGGTAATAGCGCCTGAGATAGTTTTTAAGGCTTCAGGGCATGTGGAGAGCTTCACGGACCCGATAGTTACTTGCAGTAAGTGCGGGAAGATTTACAGAGCTGATCACCTCTTAGAAGATCTTCTTGGAATTAAGGTCGAGGGTTTACGTCCCGAAGAACTTACTTTGATTATTAGGGAGAGAGGGGTTAAGTGTCCTTCATGCGGTGGTGAGTTAGAGGATGTAAGGACTTTTAACCTCTTATTCCAGACTAATGTAGGTCCTTACAAGCATGACGTAGCTTACTTAAGGCCTGAAGCCGCACAGGGGATGTTCACGTCTTTTAAGAGAGTCTTCAACGCTATGAGGTACTCACTCCCGCTAGGCATAGCCCAGGTAGGTAGGGTGGCTAGGAACGAGATATCCCCTAGGCAGGGGATGGTTAGGCTGAGGGAGTTCACCATAATGGAGGTTGAGTTCTTTTTCGATCCGGAGGATTCCGAAGAACCCGACTTCAGCAGATTCCCTGAGAAGCTGAGGATATTGACTGCCGATGCTAGGAGTAAGGGGTTGGATGAGGTAGTTGTTGTGAAGCCTGATGAAGCTGTTGCTGAAGGCATAGTGCTTAATAAGTGGCTAGCGTACTGGATGTCAGTGGCTCAAGCATTTGCAAAGGAACTTGGTTTAAGGGAGGACGAGATATTGTTTGAAGAAAAGCTCCCGGAGGAGAGAGCTCACTACTCTAAGCAGACGTTCGATCAGCTAGTTTCTATATCTAGGTGGGGCTGGGTCGAGATATCGGGTCACGCTTACAGGACTGACTATGACTTATCTAGGCACATGCAGTTCTCAGGTGAGGACATGACAGTCTACAGAGAGCTTAAGAAACCTAAGGAGGTTACTAAGAAGAGGGTTGTCATCGATCAAGAACTCCTAAAAGAATACTTCGGCTCGGACACGCCTAGAGTACTGCAAGTGTTGAGGAAGCTAAGCGTGGAGGAGGTTGAGAAGATTCTTAGTGAGGGGGATGTAGTTGTTGAGGGGTTTAAGGTGCCTGCAAGAGTCTTCCACGTTGAGGAAGTTAGGGAGGTTGTGAGAGGTCGTAGATTCATACCACACGTGGTGGAGCCCTCGTTTGGTGCGGAGAGATTATTACTGGTCGTTCTAGATAAAGCTTACTCTGAGGAGGGAGGTAGGGTAGTCCTCAAATTACCGCCTAAGCTAGCTCCTTACAAGCTCGCTGTCTTCCCACTAATACCTAAGGAAGAGTCTTTGAGAACGCTTGCTAAGAGGATCTATCATGACGCCGTTAAGGCAGGTCTCACAGCGATCTACGACGAAGACGGGAGTATAGGGAGGAGATACGCGAGGGTCGATGAGATAGGGATTCCCTTCGCTGTGACTGTAGATTATCAATCGCTAGAAGATAATACCGTGACCGTGAGATTCAGAGATTCGAGAGAGCAGATAAGGATTAAATCTGATGAGGTAATTAAGTGGGTCTTGAATAATTTGTAATCATCCAGTCTCATTTATCCTCGAAGATCGCTCCCGACGTGTTTAGAGATTTTCTCACCGCACCCCTCCATCGGTAACTATCTCCTCGGTATGGGTTGCAGGTATTTGAGGCGATAGAGCTAGAGTCCCCTGTGAGGTCTTTCCTTCCATCATTGAGTTCAGAGGGCTTCACAGTATTTATTTTCGTTGATCATTACTAATTCTTATGGTGGTGTATACTGAGTAGTGAGAGTGGCAGTCCCCAGCAACCTCAGAAGAGAGACATTAAGCAATTGGTTGCTGTAATACCTCCAGCTAGCGAAATGCTGGGTAGGGGCGTGAAGAAAATTCCTGAGAGGAGAGTTAGGATTAGGTTGAGGGAGGGTATTCCGGAAAACACTATCTACGTTTCTAGTAAGTTAGCGGGTGAGTTAGGTATTAAAGATATGGCTCAGGTATCTGTTTCAGGGAAGAAGCTCACGTTAAGAGTTTTAATTTCTGAAGACCTCCCGGAAGGTGAGGTCTGGGCTAACGCAGATTTCATGCGGAAGAACGGTATCTCCGATAATTCCATGGTTACTTTGAGGTCTGCTTAATGGAGGACTCACTCATATTCAAGAAGTTAGAGGATTATACGTTAAGAAGGAATAAGGAGTTAGCTAGGTTAAGAGAGTTAACTGAGGATTTCCTTAACGGGAGGACTTCTTACGAGGTAGTGAAAAGTTACGTAATCAAGATTAGTAAGACTAGGAGTAACCTGAAGAAAAGTATTGAGTTATGTGAGTCTTCGGAAATACGTAGAGAGTTCGCAGACTACATGAGAACTTTAATAACTTTCGTCGTTTTAGTGTCTGTGAATGACGAGGAAGACATATTAACAGATCTTAGAACACACCTTATTGAGAAGGGTATGCGGGATGAGGCGAGCTTCATAGATGATGAGTTAACTAAGCTTAGAGACTTAAGTAACGTGGCTTCAAGGGTCTTGAAAATCCTGCCCAGTATTTGAGTGCTCTCCACCGCATCGAAGTATTTATTATAATTCTACGAATTATTAGTAGAAGTGTAAACGGTGAGAGCTTGACTGAAGAGAGTATAAGACTTGACGAGATACCTGAACGCGGCGAGAGGGAGAGCATAGCTGAGTCAGCTATCGCGGAACAGTTAGTAGCTTTGGTGAGGAAGTCTACGGATCTCTTCAAAGAGCTTCAAAACCTCCTCAAAGAATTAGATGACCTGAATAAGACCGGGGTTGAGAAGATATACGGTAGGATACGCTTAATAAAGGATGAGGTGGAGGAGGGAGGTACAAACCTGTTTGAGTATGTTGTCAGGGTTTCACCTGCTCTGCCTATGGAGAACCTATACGTTGGCATAATACAGAATATCATAAGGCTGGCTGAGCACGGGGAGGCGGCCGCGAACAGAGCCTTACTCTTAGTTACTAAGGGGTTTGAGAAGATGCCTGACAATATGTACGTGTATCTAGACTCTGTTATGAGGAAGCTCACGGAGATGATGAGCATTGTGATAGATATGTTAAACAAGTTAAGCAACTCTAAAGTCGTTAAGGAGCTTTACCAGAGGGAAGTGACTCTAGAGAATAGCGTTGACGAGATATACAGGGAGTTAGGCTCGGAGATAATAAGGAATTACTCTAATGATGTAGGTGCTCTCCTCCTACTTAAGGAGTTGACGGATAAGCTCGAAGACTCTGCAGACATTCTCAAGAAGGTGGGGTCTGATCTCAGGCTCATCTCACTCCATAGATAGGAGACTCAGGAATTGCGGTAGTGGGGACGCTTACCTAATAGGGTCTAAGGTAATAGTTTTCGACGTGGATTTAGCTAGGTGTATTTTTGACGCGAGCTTCATCGGGAAACCCGTCGGCGTAAAGAAGCCTAAAGGAACTGAGGAAGAAGTTAACAGACCTCTAGAGCTGTCACTTATAGAAGCTTATTATCTCATGGAGAAAGGAATATTGAAGATCTTCAAGGACGGTAAGACATTAAGTCTTGAAGAGTTTAAAGCTGTGTGCGAGACTCGCTTACCTGAGTTCGAGGATTTATACAAGAATTATAAGGAATTCAAGGACTTCGGCTTCACCGTTAGGTCAGCGCTTAAGTACGGGACTGACTTCGCTCTATATAAGACGAGGCCCGGGCTAGAACACGCGCCCTACTTAGTGAAGGTGCTTAAGTACGGTCAGGTCGTAGAGCCCGGTGACTTAATTAGCTGGGGTAGGCTTTCACACAGCGTGAGGAAAGACTTAATACTAGCCGTAACCCACCAGTCAGGACTCATTACCTATGTAGCTTTAAAATGGTTTAAACCATAGATTATATAGGGTTAGCGAGAATAACCGGTGAGCCTGTTGAGTTACCCGGACAAGCATCGATCATCGTATGATGAGAGACGTGGCTGGGCTAGGAAGCCTGAGAGACACTACGGCGGTGAAGAGCAGAAATTAATGAGGGAGGAGTTAAAACCACTCCCTCTAGGAGATAAGTGCAACACTCTCTGTCCTTTCTTCAAGTGTTCTAAGAATTCATTAGTGGTAGTAAATAAGGTTGTTAAGGGTCACGTGCAGAAGGTAGCTATGTGTAGGTGGATAGGTGATACGTGCCTAGGATATAAGTGTCAATTCGCGTACTGCGAGAGGAAAGCGTTATTACCTGACGGTAAGTGCGCGTTTGCCGTTAAGTTCAGGGAGGATGAGAGGGAATTCATTAAGGAATTAGATGAAGCGAAGATAGATGAGAAGCTCAAGAACTTACTAGCTCGTAAAAGCGGGCGCAAAGACTTGTTCCTTGAGTAGATTTAAGACCTTCCCACCTTTTATAGAGGTCGTTTTTCAAGCCTAGCACGTCGAGAACCTTACCTACTATGAAATCTATCAAGTCTTGAATAGTTTGTGGTTTCTCGTAGAAAGCTGGTGAAGCAGGCATAACCACCCCGCCACTCAGAGAGATCTTAAGCATGTTGATTAAGTCTATAGTGGATAGTGGGGTCTCACGTACAACTACTATTAACGGGCGTTTCAACCTAAGCGAATTGAGAGCTGCTCTACTAATCAGCGTTGATTGTATTGAATTAGCTATCTCACCAAGCGTCTTGAGGGTGCAGGGAATCACTATAGTCCCATCGACTAAGTATGATGACGAAGCTATAGGTGCGGTGAAGTCGTACTCATCGTGAACACGTGACGCGATTTTCCCTAACAAGCTCATCAACGCGTCCTCGTTAAGGCATTCGTCAGCAGACACTAGCTTAGCCTCCCTACTTAAAACCACGTGAACCTCATGTCCTGAAGAGCTTAAA
Organism: uncultured Desulfurococcaceae archaeon; assembly: GCA_964482405.1. Classification (GTDB taxonomy): domain Archaea; phylum Thermoproteota; class Thermoprotei_A; order Sulfolobales; family NBVN01; genus Zestomicrobium. The sequence continues at coordinate 20,163 of CAYZXH010000008.1, forward strand.
ACTTCTGTAAGTCTTAACCCGTAAATAACCCCGCTACTCCCCGTGATACCTACAACGTACCTACCCAAGCTAGGACACCATCCCATGATTTTAAACAGCAGATTTACTTAATATACATGAGGTAAGGAGTCTTTTAAAACTTATAAGTTTAAGTACCGCAAAACTATCGGCCTCAGCGAAGCGATTAACCAAGGATGATGAAGCTCGAAAGGTATGATGGGTGATTTGCCCGCGCAGGACTGAGGAATTCCTCACTACTCGTAGCCCAGCATAGAGTATATCCTGTGGAGGTAGCCGAGAACTATAGCGTCCTTAACCCCGGGGGGTGGCTCAAGAAACAAATACATTTTCTCCTCTCCTTTAATCTCCCTTAAGATCCTCTCAGATATTAAGCCCGCAGGATCCTGTATCTTAACTCTATTCTGGAGGTCTCGGAAGGATTCGAAGGGCTTCTTTCTTTCTTCAAGTATTACCCACATGGTCTTCTTACCTATGCCGGGTATTAACTCCAGTGAATGCAGCTTTATAGTTACTGGCGCAGCGATATTAAAGAATGTCACGAATACTTTCTCTAAATCAAGCACTGCAGACCTGACCGCTTCCGGAAGGTAAGACTTAGCCACTGCAGTTAGGTCATCGTAACGTACTGGTTCCCCCCACACATACCCTACCTTATCCCTCAATTCACGAAACCTGAAGCTAACACATACCTTCTCGCCCTGAGCTACCGTAACCCCTGGTTTAGGGTGAAACTCTAGTAGAGTGAAGTAGGTGGTTCCCAGTGCTTGCGCGAGGGGTTTATTCTTATGTGATGGGTGGTGCTGGTCTAGTGGATTACCGCTTGGCATGAAATCAAGAACTATCGCGAAGTCTTCACGAGAAACCCTCCTATCCCCGCTAACAGGTCCTTTAAACCCCATCAATAATACCTCCAAGAACCCTACTCGCTACAGTACTCGCTGATTGTCTTAAGAACCTCGTTTAGGAATTCTTCTTCGTAATTCTCATTCTCGAAATTTAGGAGTATTTTAAGGGTTTCCAAGTCTTTCGGGACTATGTTAGCTATCATAACCGAGGTTATCTCACTGAAGCCTCGTTTCCCAAGTTCCTCAATTAACTCGCCAGCCCTTCTGCATTTGTTGAATCTTCGGAGATAGTCTAGAACACGTAGTTCTATGCTCTCAAGCTCTACTCCTCTCTCAGCTAATTCCTCAATCATTTTCTGTATTTCAGCGTAAGCGACGTTACGAGAAGATACTATCTTCATCTATCTCACGCACTAACAGGCCTTAAATGCTCGGGGTACGTAATTAAAGTCTTCTTCTTATCACCTATGTAGACCTCAACTATGTAAGCTCTCCCCCTCTTACCTACTACAACCCCTACCTTACCCACGTACCTTCTGTGCGGTAAGGCGTCTTGTACGGCTGGGTTGGGCACTATACATACCTTATCGCCTTCCTTATACTCTCTCATGACGGTGCTTAAGGGGGGTACGGAGCCCCGCTCTCTGACACTCTTCTTTAGCAACTTCCTCGTCCTGTGCCTGTACCCGCTTGATGCCTTAACCATCCAATCACACCTAGTTTTTATTGTTAGGTTTATCCTTAAAAAGGTTAAGTATGTGGGGTGTGAGTGCTTTTAGGAATTCTCCTCTATTTCCCCGTAATATATTTTCAGGTCATCTAAAGTCAATCTCTTGGTTTCCTTCATCTTCCTCTCTACTTCGTTTTTCTTTTTATCCAGGATTTCCTTCTCCCTACTCTTAGCTAAGCTAGTCTTAAGGTTCCTTAACTCTTCTTGAAGAGCTCTCAGTTCCTCAACTTTAGAGTTGATAGAGGTGTTTAACTGGTCTAAGCTAGCCTTAACGCTCATTAACTCTTTTATTAATTCATCAAGCTTCTTCCTCAAAGAATCACGTTCTCCCTTGAGTTTACGTTCCTTTTCTCTCAGAGACGTTATTTTTTCTGTAATCTCGCTTATTCTGTTGTTTAGATCATCTAGCAGTATCTTCAAGCTTTGATACTCTGCCTTAACTTCCTTGTATTCTTCTAGGAGTTTTCTTCCCTCAACAATCTTCATTAACTCTTCCTCTAGCCTAGCTATTTCCCTGACTATCTTATTTTCTACCTCCATAGGTAGAGACTCAGTTATTATCCTCCACTCAAGTCTTTCTATCTCTTGCTTGATCTTATTCATGGAGTAAGGAGTGCTACTCTTGAAGTTATTCACGTTTTCTCTGATGCTGATCAGCTTGTTCCTCAAATCTCTTAACTTACTTAAGACTTCCCTTCTCTGTGTTATTAGTCTATCTCTTTCCTCTCTTAGCTTATTTTTTACTTCCCAGACATTCCCTAGTCTGTTTTTGATATTAGTTATTTCTTCTCTTAGTTTACCTCTCTCCGCGTTTATCTCCCTGAGCTTGTTTACTAAGTCTAGTCTCTGATTTTTGAGAGTCTTTATTTCTTCTCTTAAGTCATCTATTTTCTTAATTAATTCTTCTGTACTCAACTAAGATTACCTTATCAGTATTCTAGCGTCAGCTACCTTAGCCCCCTTACCTACCTCGAAAACCATTATCGGGTTGAGGTCTACGTCAGTAACTGACTCATGTTCTTCCATGAACTTAGCAAGCTTCATCACTATGTCTATTATGGCTTCCTTATCTCTCGGCGGCGTTCCTCTGTAGCCGTCTAGTATCTTGGCAGCTTTAATTTCCGTGAGCATGGTCTCCGCGTCATACCTCGTTAAAGGTGTTATCCTGAAGCTCACGTCCTTCAAAACCTCGACGAATATGCCGCCGAGACCGAACAAGATTACCGGGCCGAAGGTGGGATCCCTAGTAGCTCCTACTATGACTTCAAGACTCTGAGGAACCATTTCCTGAACTAAGATACCGGTTATCTTGGCTTCAGGGACTCTAGTTTTCACGTTACGTAATATATCGTCGAAACTCTTGCGGACCTCATCACTAGAGTTTAAGTTAAGCTTAACACCGCCTACGTCCGATTTATGAACTATATCGGGGCTAACGATCTTTAAAACGACAGGATAACCTATCTCCTCAGATAGTCTGACAGCCTCCTCAGCAGAATTAGCTAAGCCGAACTTAGGTGCTGGGAAACCATACTTTGCTAGAACGTCATAGGCTTCATGCTCCAGTAATTTAGTCCTTCCCTCACTTCTAGCCTTATTAATTACTTCCTCCACATATTCCCTCACGTTACTCATTCTGATTAACCCCCAGATATTAGTCTAAAACACAGATTTAAAAGCTGTGCTCACCCATTATTTGATTAAATATCTGAAAGCTCAGCTACTTAGGTTGGGACTATCTTATTTAGCTTCTAGCGGATTTGTTGCTGTTTAGTGATTAATCGCTGTGCGGAGGCCCCTCACTATATTCCTCCGTTACGAAGTCTTCACCCCCTATTAAGACTCTCTGAAGTGAGGCGTAGGCGTCTTCAACGCCCCACATCTCTTTAGAGGAGACTAAGACTACTTCCTTAAAGATTTCCTTAAATATGTTGCAGAGTGACTCCCCGACTTCCAGGCTTATGAAGAACGCGTCATTACTTGCCGAGATACAGCTGTAGTCCTCGTTCAGTAAGCGCAGGAGATAGAGCCTAGAGCTCAGACTCTCTAAGTCTCTGAATTTTTGCTGGCTTGTTATTAAATCTATCTTATTCAATATTAAGACTAGGGGGAGTCTTAACCTATACATTGTTGAGAGTGCTAGTAGGAGTGCTGAGTAGCTTGAGTGTGGGTTGGAAGCCATATGTGAGTCTAGTATGAAGGCTGTCGCAGACCTGCTATTCTTAACCAGCTCCCTCAGAACTATAGGTCCTAACCTCCTAAAAGCAACTATCTCTAGTTGCCCGGGGAGATCTATGATCGCGTAATTACCGCCTAACTCATCTATCTCCTTCCTTAAATCGCTAATGTAATTAATTAGGTAATCAACGCTCAACACTAGAGCGCCGTTAGGGCCGAGACCGTATTTCACCATGAAATCACGTGTCGTGACGTAATTCCTCACGTCCACGTCAGGAACGTAAGGCAAGACCTCGGATGCCGGATCTAAGTTAACTCTAACCACGTCTAGACCATTAAGCTCCATCCACTGAGCTAGTGCTGAAACGAATGTGGACTTGCCTGAGCCAGCGGGTCCGGCGACGATCACAAAATACATTAACACACCCCACACTCAAGACTCAGATCAATATTTAAGCAACAACTACAAATTTTAAAACCATGGGATACTCTTTCGTTTCAGGGCACCGACCACGTTTACTGCGTAGCCACACTTAGGACACTTATTAGACTTGGTTAACCTCCATTCAGTCACGTAGAAGCCATACCTGCGTATTAAGAGCTCCCCGCAGTTAGGGCAATACGTGTTCTCCATATGATGTCCTGGCACGTTACCTAAGTACACATACTTCAAACCCTCGCTCTTAGCTACCTCAGCAAGCTTCTCGAGAGTCTTGATGGGTGTTTCAGGTAGGTAACTCATTCTGTAGTGTGGGTAGAATCTGAGTAGGTGGAAGGGGACGTCATCACCCACTACCTCAACGAGTTTCCTAACCAGCTTCCTGAGGTCTTCAACGCTGTCACCATACTTAGGCACAACAAGATTAGTTACTTCAACGAAAACCCCTTTCTTCCTCATGTAGCTAATAGTTTCGTAGATAGGTTCCGGGTCAGGCACCCCCATGAACTTCCTGTAGAATTCTTTGTTAGCGCTAGCCTTGAAATCAACTGTGGCGGCGTCGAGAAACTTAGTGAGTTCTTCTAAGGCTTCAGTGGTGATGTATCCGTTAGTTACCATAGTGTTAAAAAGGTTTTCCTTCTTAGCTAGTGTGGCAGTGTCTATCATGAACTCGTAGAAGATCGTTGGTTCGTTGTAGGTGTAGCTAATTCCGTCAGCCCCCTCCCTAACAGCTTCCTTAACTACTTCCTCAGGAGTCATGAAGTCGCCGAAAATCTCGTTTCTCCTAGACTGACTCAATGTCCAGTTCTGGCAGAACATGCACATAAAGTTACATCCAGCGGTGGATATGGAGAATACTAGAGAGCCTGGATAGAAGTGGGATAGGGGTTTCTTTTCTATGGGGTCTAAGTTCGCTGCCGTGAGGAGACCGTACACCAAGGTGTAGAGGGTTCCGCCAGAATTATACCTAACACCGCAAGCACCGTAACCCTCGTCACTTATGGGACACCTCTTATAGCACAGATCGCAAACCACCTTATTATCGCCTAGCCTTCTCCAATACTTAGCTGTTCTAACCCAAGGCTTGCTTAGGTCAGGCCTTCCCAACACAAAATCACCTGATCACTCACTCGTCGTTAAACATGTTTTCACATCTAATAAGTTATCTCCTCCTGTCTCGTTGGAGGAGCGCGTGATCCAGAACAACTAAACCTACTTGAGGAGGTCTAAAAGTTTTAGAGGTTCTTTCTCGATATGTTATGTGGTGGGTTAGGTGTTAGTAATTTCACTGCCTTCAGACCCGGGTTTAGGGCGTGAGCTTGCGAACCTCCTCGGGTCCAAGTATTCCGAAGTTGTTTACAAGGTCTTCCCAGACGGAGAATCTTACTTAAGGTTCCCGGAGATTTCTGGGGAGGATGAGGTATTGCTGGTGCTTACTTCATACCCTGACCAGAATCGCTCCTTGCTTGAATTATTCCTTTCAGTGGAACTGCTATCCTCAAAGGGTCTCAGCAAGGTGTACGCATTGATGCCGTACCTAGCTTACGGCAGGCAAGATAGGGAGTTCTTGAGTTGGGAGGTGGTTAGTGGGAGAGCGGTTCTTAAGATAATGAAGTGCGTGGGTCTTAAGAAATTGTTGGTCGTGGACATACATAGTGAGAAGCTCTTAAGCGAATTCAACGATTTAATCATTAACGTATTACCTGTTAAGACGTTCGGGCAGTACATAAAGAACAACGTGGAAGAGCCTTACGTACTCGTAGCTCCGGACGTCGGTGCGTCGAGGAGGGTTAGGCTGATAGCGGAGTTCCTCGGTAAGGATTACGTGACGATTAAGAAGGTCAGGGATAGGGTGACGGGGGAAGTCGCGCATCAACTACCAGAGGATCTGGACGTAACCGGGGTTAACGCTGTCATAATTGATGACATAATAAGTACTGGCGGTACAATAGCTAACATCGCTAAATACTTAGCTAGTAGTGGTGTTCACAAGATCTACGTTCTAGCGTCGCACGGGCTTTTCGTGAGTGACGCACTAAATAAGCTGAGGCTTTCAGGAGTTAATAAGGTGGTGGTGTTGAATACTGTGAGACAGCGATTAACGAGTAACTTAATAGAGTATCTTGATGTGTCGGAGGAGCTTGCTGAGTCTATTAAGAGGCTTGGTTTAGGAGGGTTCGTTAACACCTAAGTAGATAGCAAGTTTAATAAAGTCCTCGATAATGAATCTCTAGAGAGGAAATGCTTTACTACGTTTATCTTTCTGGTGAGCACAGGGAGTTGCCGTTACTTGAGTTGAGGGCAGTGATGGAGGCTGAGAGAGTAGGGTATAAGCTCGTGGCTCACCTAGATCAGGTCGTTATCGTTGATAGTTCTGAGCCCTTGGAGGACGTCCTGAGTAGGACTGTCTTAAGTAAGTATGCCGGCGTCTTGCTAGGGGTTTCAGAAGTTGTTGACGGGGTTCAAGGCATTGAGAAGGTTCTAAGAGATTCTGACGTATGCTCTCACGGGGGTTACGACTACGTGAACTTCAGAAGGGTGAAGCAGTATGGGAGTCAAGTAAGTTATGAAGACGTGTTAAGAGTTGTGAACGAGTTGTCCGAGAGCTTATGTAGAGGGGGGAATAAGAGATTGGACATCATAGTTTCGGAGGGGTGTGTTGTGGTAGGTTTAAGAACTTATGAGAGGGATTTAAGACCTTACAGAGCACGTGAACCTGCTGAAAGGCCTTTTTACTCGCCAGGCACTATGACCCCGTACATGGCTAGAGTCTTCGTAAACTTGAGCAGAGCTAGCGTTAGGGAGGGGCACGTTATCTTAGATTCTTTTTGTGGTGCGGGGGGCTTCTTACTGGAAGCTTGTTCCGTAGGCTTAAGATATGTTGGCGTAGAGGTAGATCCTAAGCTAGCTGAAGGCGCTGCTAGAAACTTGGCTCACTACGGGTGTGTTCCTGAAGTGGTGGGCGGTGACGCTTGCCATATCCCGTTAGATAGGGTTGACGCCATAGCTACTGACCCCCCGTACGGTCGCATGAGTAAACCCGCGGACATGGACTTAATCAACTTAATGAAGTGCTTTCTAGGGGAGAGTTACAGGGTGTTGAGGAAGAACGGCTACATGGTTTTCGCTCAGAGGATAGACATGCCTCTCGAGGAAATGATTATTAACGCGGGATTCACGATCGTTGAGAGAATCCCTAACTGGGTTCACGGATCCCTAACCAGGGATATTTTCGTGGTGAGGAAGGAATGAATCCGGTAATAGTGACGTTCCTAGGTTCTAGAGGACCTTATCCAGGCAGTGACGAAATGCCTTCCGTCTTAATTAGTTACGGCGGAAAGAACTTGCTCCTAGACGTTAGTGAGGGGACACAGCACAGACTCTTGGAAGTCGGTAAGAGTGTTGCGTCCGTAAACCTGATCTTAGTAACTCACATGCACGGAGACCATGTTCTAGGCTTGATACCCCTCCTCCAATCAAGGTCTTTAGCGAATATCACCACACCACTCTTAATAATCGGTCCTGCAGGGCTGGGAACCTACTTAATTAAGTCGTTTGAGTACCTCTACTTCTACCCAGAGTATGAGTTAGTGATCAATGAGGTTAGTGAGGAAAGTAAGGTGTGCGAGGGGTGCGGTGATTTCATAGAACCACTCAGGGAATCGACCCGCAACCCAGAAAGTAAGGTAAGTGTTGTGAGAACAGATTGCTGTAAGACCCTCATCGAAGGACCTTTCAAAATAAGAGCTTTCTGGGTTGAGCATTCAATACCTACGTTGGCTTATAGAGTAGATATTTCCGATGCTATCAGCGTATGCTACGTTTCAGATACTACAACTTCAGATAACGTTATTAAGGCGTGTAAAAACGTGAAGGTATTAATACATGATTCAACCTTCGGTAGTGATATGAGCGACAAAGCCCGTGAATATAAGCACTCAACAGCTATTCAAGCATCCGAAACAGCTCTAAGATGCGGCGCTGAAACACTCATACTTTACCACATATCACCTAGATATAAGAACATCAGTGACTTACTGAGTGAAGCTAGGAAGATATTCAAGAATACGTACGTAGCGGAGAAATACATGAAGCTCTATCTAATTCCAAACAAATGAGATTAAGGTAAAGAAAGTTGTTCTCAGTAGTGGATCGTGAGGGTCTGAAGTTAGTTTTGTCGTGAATCCCGTCTTGGTTCCTGACCTCCTCCCCGCCCTAGGGTGCGAGGCTTTCAGGTTGTAAAGCTTCGTGTGAAGGTGGTTTAGCTATGTTTCAGAGTTAAAGTAATACTCTTATGCCCTGTTTTAATTATTTCATCTATGTATTATTGATGCTAGTCACTTAAAGCGAGTAATACTCGCCCGTATTTAGTACGCATATTGTTATTTGCTTGAGTAATATAGTGTCTAATAGGGACTCTTATGCCGGTCATATATAAGTGTGGTTCCTGTGGCAAAACTCTCTTCGTGTTTAGGTCCGTCGGACAAGATAGTTTTGGTGTGCCGACGCCGGACGAGCTCTTCAGTAAGGTAGGTAATAGGTGTCCTGGGTGCGGCAAAGCACTATCGAAACCTAGACTGGATAGAGTGAAGGTAATGGGTAGGGTTTAAGGGTCCCAGTAATCGAGGTCTTCTTAACTTAGACTAAAATACCTTCCCTGAGTCAGTGTTTGTTTAACTCTTTTGTTTTACTAGTAGAACGTGCGTCACGAATGCTTTAGCTTGAAGTAGACCTTATCCATTAGGTTGAAGCAACTATTAATGTTTTCGCTAGATTCTATCATTACCATGTAGCCCCATAACGACACAATCAGTTTTTGCTTAGGTGGAGTTGTCTCCACGTTTTTCTTGCTTATCACGTAACCCCACGCGACAAAGTCTTTTTTCTCGTCGTATTCTGGTTTCTCTCTGCTTAAGGTATACTCCGTCTTACTACCCTCTGAAACAACCAGCAATTCCTTCAGCACGTCAAACTCGACCTTACTTCCTTGGCAGTCTAAAGAAACTATTACGATTCCAGGTATTAGCGACTTACGTATGTTTGTTACCGTACACTCGTCGCGTAGTAAGCCCTCACGCAACTCCACTTGAAGCACCGACAGATATTATTCGGTCAGTCTTTAAAAATAGACCTTAATTATTTCGTCACGCTAACGCTAGGAAGTGCTGAGGAGCTTAGTAATAAAGTCTTTCAGTGCTTCGTTAGATAGCCAGTCAACCCATACCTCACACTTCTTAACCTTATTGAGCACGCTTATGATTTCCTCCACTACATCATCGACTTCCCTATTAGTTACGTCTACCTCACACACCTTGGTTTCCGGGTGCTCGTTTAAAGCATTATAAGTGCATATGCTCAGTATCTCGGCTTCCACATTCTCCCTCACTTTCTCTTTATCCCACCCTCTCGAAGCAAGCCTCTCGTACAGTATGGCCGGGCTTAGTCTAAGCACGAATATTGCCTTAACAAACTCGTCGGGGATTACCTCACCGTAATGACTATCTACGATAACGTCAGACTCACTTCTACTCAATAACTCAGTAAGCCTACTTACTAAGCGATCCTCATCTATTATAAGAGAACCCCTAGCCTCATCTACGCCAACATATAGGGATTCCCTCACAACCAAATCTGATAAGTTTAAATAGCTAAGACCTAACCTAGACACAAGCCGGGTCGCAACCAACGTCTTGCCAACTCCGGGAGTTCCGGAAATGACTATAGCTTTACCCACTAAACACAGCCCCTAAGATAATTTTCGGGCTCTTAAATAGGAGTTAAGGAAGAATCGCAGGAACAGTCAAAACGTTTTAGATCAGCCCCCAGCCTCAAATCATTAAATCATCGCTTTCAACCTTCATCATCTAACCAAAACCCGCTGTTTATAGACCCTAGATAATATAGCAACATACTTTTAAAACCCTTCCCATTACGTTTTCAAGATACGCGAAAGTTTCTACAGCACCCAAACACCTCAAGTACACAAATAAGCAAAATAGTTTTCATATTTAAAGAGTTTTTCAGTCTTAAGCTATGTATGTTAGCGGTGATGTGGATGGTTCGGGTGGCTGAGTACGTAGTGGATGAATTTATCAAGATTGTTGCGGTATGCGGTGATGACGGCACCGCTGATTTGATAGGTGATTTGCCTGCACTACCCTATTGTTTCCCTAAGAGTGAGTGTCTTCATGTGAGTAACGTGGAGATATGTTGGTCTGAGTGGCTTCAGTTAGGGAATTTCCTACTTCGTGTTGAAGGCTCTACGGTAGAAGGCTTTCTCAAAGCAATATCGTTCCATATCAAAGGAATTAGATGTGAGGAAGTTTCTGGAGATATCTACTACATGGTGCGCGATCACATACTTAAAGAATGTTCTAGGGTTTCCCCGGCTAATCGTTCATGAAGTGGTTGCTTGAGGTTGCGGCGGGGGCTCGAGATATATTGCGGTGATCATCATTTCCCCACCACATTTAGGGCATTTCTCTCCTCTCTTACCTACGTAGTCTCCCTTATCGTACGGCTTATTTAACACGTAATTACAGCTGAGGCACTTCTTTATAGTTATTATCTTGCCTTTCTCTTCTTTCTTTTGTGTTGAGGATTCTCTCAGGTAAGAGACCAGTAGATAGGATGATAGGAAAACAATTATGGCTATGAGGAGTATGTAGAGGGGGTCTAATTGTAGCTCCAGTAACACTAGTACCACCTCATTCTATGCCGAGAGTGTTGCCTACCCCCACAACTATTACTGTATCGCCCTCCCTCGTTTTACTAAGTATTGTGTTCTTGACTATGTCAGTCGCTCTCACAACCCCCTCGTAGATTTGCTTGGTCATGGTGTTTATGGCTTCTTCGTTACTCATCTTAATCACTACCGCATCTAGCGGTACCGAACACTTGGAGGCTATTCTCTCCATAGCTATCTTCTCAGGTCCTAAATCACCTATGGCCGCCCCAACACCGTAGGCTACATCACCGCTCTTCTCACTCTCCAGTTTTAAGGCAGCGTCAACAGTTATTATCCTGGAAATCTTGCACTCAAGACCGTCAACGAGTTTTTCCAGTGCCTCACCAGGCCATCCTACTGTGGGTCCCGGACCCTTAGCTTTTATCACGTAGAGTTTCCTGCCCTCAAGCGAGGTCTCGTACAAGACTGTCTCCGGAGCTATTTCGGAGGCTCCGGAAGTGTCGTTTAAGAGCATTCTAGCGACTAAGGCGCCGGCACCATCCCCTATGGGCGCGCCTACCCCGAAGGAATCTATGGCATCTCTATATGCTTTAGCTAGCCTGACTATCTGGTTTATCTGGAGGGCTAGCTGCATCATCATGATCCAGTCATTAAACTTAACACCTAGGTTGTAGTAATGCTTCACTACCTTGTTTATGTAGGTAAGAACGGAATTGAGTTCTAGCAAAACCTCAATCTTCTGCCTATCAACTTCTGAGACGTTAGGGACTTTGTCTAAGACATATCTCTTAACGGCCTCGTCACGTGTTCTCAGCAAATGCTTCAACCTCTTTATCACGTCAATGGGTTCCCTCTCGACAGGGAATATCATGAAGAAATTATCAACGTAATCGTCTATGAGGGTTTTCGGGTTAGGTAAGTTCATGTCCTTCAAGTACTTTATCGACTTCCTCTTACCATCCTCCTCAAACTCTATTAACTCTATGAGTTTTCTCCTCACAACAGAAGAGTACCGCGTAAACTGAATCTTCTGCGGTATATCCGTAAAGTTAAGTATGAAGGAAGATAGTATTAGGATAGCTATCAGCATAGAAGTCCAGTCCTGAACCCCGTCCACCTGCTCACACCCCGACTTACCACACTAACCTAAGTCTTAAAGCATTTATATTTTTGCGTTTAACAATATATGACTGAATCCGCTCTTCGGTGGCGGGAACGACCCAGCACGGAGACAACTTATTTGTTTAGCTCCGGGTTAGTCGTGATTATGACTTTACCACCACTTACTAAAATTGTTTCCTCGAACTGAGCTACTAGATTACCGCTCACTTCCCTTAAGACGGGGTATGCTATAAGCACTGATTTCCTTACTAAGCTCTGAAGTAGTGCCCGCAACCTACTTAAATCACTGAATTCTCTTGCAAGCCATCTCTCACATAGTGGGAGGGTCTTAAACCTCTCGTATATGGTTTTTACTAAGAGGGATTCTTCCTCTGTAACTCGCTTATTTTTGAAGTTGGTGTTTAACGCGTATATGTATGTGGAGGACCTAACTTCCTCTACGTAGCCCTTACCTGAAGTTAGGAAAGGCTCTATAGCGTATGCTCTGCCGTTAGATAACTTACCTAGAGCTAGTCTAGTGAAGTGGTTGGGGATAACCTCACCGGCGTGTATTAAGTACCTGTCTAGAGAGTGGCCTGTCAGGTTCTTGATCACGTTAAACCCGTATTTCTTAGCGACTGCCTCTACAGCTCTCCCCACGGTGTTTATGGGTGCTCCGGGGCTTAAGGAGGTCAACGCCTTACGTAAAGCCTCCTCAGTAGCCTCAACCAGCTTAATAGCCTTGTCTGAGAGGGTTACCGTGATCGCTGTATCAGCTATGAACCCGTTCACGTGAACCCCTAAGTCGATCTTAACTAGAGAGTCCTCAGTAATTACCCTGGGATCCCCTACGTAGGGGGTGTCATGAGCCGCTATCTCATTAACTGATATGTTGGTTGGAAAGGCGGGCTCACCGCCGAAAGACCTTATTAACTCCTCCACTCTCTCAGCTAAATCAAGTAGTCTGGCAGAGGGCTTAACTAACGGAGCAACGGATTTCTTAACCTTATAAGCTATTTCACCAGCCCTCAGGTATGCTTCCACGAACTCCGCGTCACTCGTGTTTAACACCACATCTAAGTATTTTAAGTTAAGGTATAAAATAATATAGTAACTCCAATCCTCAACGAATCACGAGCTAGTCTAGCACGTCACTAAGATATTTTAGATCTTTATAGTAATTATTATTAAGGTGTGTTAAATGTATGATATAAAGATTAAGTGGTTTGGTCACGCAGCTTTCAGGATAGAGATGTTTGGTAAGGTCTTCTTGATAGATCCTTGGATATTAAACCCGGTATCTCCTGAGAAGAAGTTAAATCAGATATGCGGTGACTTCATAGTGGTGACGCATGATCACGGAGATCACGTAGGTAATGCTCTTGAAATACTGAGGAACTGCCCTAACTCGAAGGCAGTAGCTATATATGAGCTAGCTTCATACCTTGCTGAGGAACTAGGTAATGAGCAGAGAGCTATCGGAGGCAATATAGGAGGGCCTATAGACTTAGGGGAAGGCTTTGAGGTAGTATTGACTCCGGCGCTCCACTCTAGTGGTAAGGGGATGCCAACAGGCGTCTTAATAAGTAAGCTTGGGAATACGGTATACCATGCCGGCGACACAGGATTAACTTACGAGATGAAGCTCATCGGCGAGCTATATAAACCGTTGGTAGCGCTCTTACCGATTGGAGGCCACTTCACTATGGGGCCTAGGGAAGCCGCGTACGCCGCAAGCCTCCTAAACCCTAGGTATGTCATCCCGATGCATTACGGTACCTTCCCAGTGTTGAGGGGGACGCCGGAAGAATTCAAACGCTATTTGATAGAGTTCGGTGTCATGGCGGAGCTCATAGTACTTAAGCCAGGTGAGGAAACCACTGTGAGAGCTGAGGTCCTCCGAACGCGGTAATACTCTGAAGGGCTGAAGGAGTTCCTCGACGGCGCGGGAGCACGTGATACGTATTTTAAGCGTTAAATACTTGATTTTATGGGTAGCGTGTTGACCAAACCTGACATCAGGTTAGTGGTGGTTGGTCCTGAAGGAAGAATCAACATGGGCTTCATATTAAGGCTTGCCAGAAACTTCGGTATCAGTGATTTATGTGTAGTTAACCCGCAGTTTGATTTAAGCGATCCTGAAGTTAGGGAGTTTGCTGCGAGAGGTGCTGAGCTGCTGAGTAACGTGGTCGTTAAGTCTAGTGTTGAGGAATGTCTTTCAGGCGTTAGGCTATCTATATGCACTACCTCAATAGCTGATCTAGAGTCAGATGTGTTGAGGCAGTCAATACCTCCCTACCTCTTAAGCTATGTCCTACCTAAATCTGGTAAGGTAGCTTTAGTCTTCGGTAGGGAGAGCGTAGGTCTTAAAAGAGAGGAATTAGATAAGTGCGACTTAGTGTCTACGCTAGATACAGGAACTGACTACAACGTGCTCAACTTGTCGCACGCGGTAGCTATCTATATGTATGAGGTTCTCAGGACTTCGATGAGGGAGTCTTACGAGGTTAGTGAGTGTGAGGAAAACGTGTTGAGGGCTTTAAGGAAGGAATTGGAGGAGTTGAGTAAGTTACTCGATGACGATAAGGGTATTAGAGCGTTCAAGAACGTCTTGTTTAGAGCCAACCCTAGAAACCCTGAGTGTGGGGCTTTATATAGGGTGTTGAAGAAGGTGGTGTTCCAGCTGAGGTCGAGGAGTACACATACTTAAAAACCTTCAACTCAGTAATCTTTGGTGATAGAGAGTGCCGTTAAGACCTGCAAGATGCTATAAAGACATGCATAAGCCCCCGTACACGAGGAAGGAATACATAGACGGCATACCACAACCTAAGATAAGCAAGTTCGTTATGGGTAACCCTCACGGGGATTACGAATTAGTCGTTGAGCTGATTTCTTTAGAGAACGCTATACTGAGGCATAACGGGCTTGAAGCTGCTAGAGTCATGGCTCATAAATACTTAAGCAAGTACATCGGGGAGGACAAGTACTTTTTCATGGTCAGGCAATACCCTCATCACGTCATCAGAGAGAATAAGATGATGGCTTTCGCTGGAGCCGACAGACTTCAAGACGGTATGCGCAAGGCCTTCGGAAAGCCCGTGGGTGTTGGCGCGAGAGTTTTCTACGGTAGTGTGATAGCAGAGGTAAGGATCTCCACTAAGAACCTGCCTCAAGCTAAGGAAGCTTTAAGGCGATTCAGAGACAAGATAGGTATTAGAACTATGCTACGAGTAAGAGAGTTAAAACCCAGTAGCTCAGCCACCCCCGCTAACGTGACGGAAACGCAGAAATGAGCTCACCTAAGAACTCGTTTCTCGACTACTACTACATTGATGTTAGTGAGCTTTCTAGGGTGGTTAAAGAGAGGAAACCTTCTAGGATACTCCTTCAAGTTCCTGAGGGATTCAAGAACAGGTCATACGAGATAATAGATTACTTAAGGGGAATACTAGGGAATGCGGAGATACATATAGATGCAGGCCCCTCATTCGGTTCATGCCTCATAGATGTAGGGGTTACGGAGAAGTATGATTTAGTGGTTCACCTAGGTCATAGAAGATACCCTTACTGGAACCCGCCGGGTAATGTAGTTTACGTTGATTTACAGTCAAGGACTAAGCCGGATCGTGAGGTCTTGACCTCCTTAATCAATGATTTAAGGAAGCACGGTTATGTGAGGTTAGCTGTGTACACGACGGCTCAACATGTGGACCTAACTAAAGACCTCATCAAGCAACTCCGTAGTAACGGGTTTGAGGTAGTGAATAGGGATGTTGAGGTAGTGTTTGGGTGTTGGTTTTCTAGCTTGGATGCTGTGAAGAACTACGTTGACGCTTTCTTGGTGGTGGCCGGCGGGAGGTTCCACGCGTTAGGTGTTGGTTTAAGGGTTAGCGGTAGCAAGGAGGTGGTTTCGCTAGATCCTTACGAGAACGCATATAAGTTCCTCGGCGAGTACGTTTCTAGAGTTCTCAAAACTAGGTTTGCTAAGATAATGAAGTCTCTGGATGCTGTGTCTTGGTTGATAATAGCTGGTAGTGGGGGGCAATACAGGCCTTGGATAATTAACGAGCTCGCGAAGCTAATAACTAGTTCTGGGGGTAAGTACTACGTAGCCGTGACTTCGTACCTTACGAGAGATCTTTTAATTGATGTGGATTCAAGCACGCTAGACGCTATAGTCATTACCTCATGCCCTAGGTTACCTATAGAGGATTTCCACGACTATGAAAAACCTGTTTTAACGCCTGGTGAGGCTTTTATGGCATTGAAAAAAGTTTTTGAGCCTTATGTTTTCCCTTGGTGAGCGTGTTACTCGTACTCTATTTTTGCCTCAGGCCTTACCTCGCCTAGTCTGCTCCTCACGTAACTTATTATTGAGTCTGCTTCCTCAGGCGCTACAGGCTTTCCCCTACCTAGTAAGTCGTTGATAGATTCTTTCAGAGCTTCCTCATGCGTCTTGCCCTCGAGAGCTACCCTTACTTTCTCTATTTTAGTAGGTTCCGGCACTAGCAATACACCGACCTTAACGAACAAGAATTCCTCGTTTATCGGGATAGCCTCCACAATACCCCCCTCACGCTCACCGACCTTCAACACGTAGATTTTGTCACCGTCGCTGGTTTCCCCAGCATACTCAACGGTATACTCTACTGGCGCGGCCATTATCTTCTCAGCTTCAGGCACTAACGCGGTTAGTACGGCGGTCACCTCCTCGTCGGGCACCCTCCTAAAGACCTCCACCCTCAACGTATCGAATTTCCAGAGTATCTTGCCTTCACTCACCTCATAATCGATGCTTAACCTTACGGCGTCTCTCTTATCAACCTTAAGCTTGTCTACTAGTACCGTGAATAAGAACCTGTTGAGCTGTGCCACGTGGAAAGCCACTGTCTTACTATCTATTCTTTTCTCTTTAATGTCTTCGGATAGCTGAGCGAAGATCACTCTCCTAACTTTGGTAGCGTACCCCCCTGCAAT
The DNA here is from genome assembly GCA_964482405.1 of uncultured Desulfurococcaceae archaeon. Taxonomy (GTDB): domain Archaea; phylum Thermoproteota; class Thermoprotei_A; order Sulfolobales; family NBVN01; genus Zestomicrobium. The sequence continues at coordinate 37,145 of CAYZXH010000008.1, forward strand.
AACTAACCCGGTTCTCATAGTAGGCATAAATACCACCAATTATATTAGTTTTTCAATAATATAAATAGTCTTAAGGGTTTCAGGTCGGTGAGTTAAGGAAATCAGTCCGTGGTCGAGATGAGCAGGGGTAGGTTGCTGAGGAAGATAGCTGAAGAGATCTTGGGTGTGGAGAACGCTAGGAAGATTTGGGGGAGGGTGGAGATCATAGGCGATATAGCGGTAATCAGGAAGCCTCCCGACCTCCCGGTCGAGGTTTTCGTGCCTTTAGGTAAGGAGATTCTTAAGAAGCTACCATACGTTAAGTCTGTGTGGCTAGCGGTAACTTCCGTGAAGACTCAGCACAGGATTAGGGAACACATCTTACTAGCCGGTGAGAACAGGAGTGTTACTACTTACCGAGAACACGGGTGTGTCTTCAAGGTAGACATAAACTCCGTGTACGTCTCCCCGGCCCTGAACTACGAGCATAAGAGGATAGCGGATTTAGTGAAACCGGGTGAGTTTATAATAAATATGTTTGCCGGGGCCGGTCTCTTCTCCATAATAATAGCTAAGAAAGCGAAGCCGAGGAAAGTTATATCCATAGACATAAATCCCCGCGCGTACGAGTTAATGCGTGAGAACATAGTTCTGAATGGTGTTGAGGACGTCGTGGAGGCTAGGTTAGGGGACGCGGCACAGGTAGTGAGGGAGTTTACCGGGATGTCTGACAGGGTGTTGATGCCTCTGCCAGAATACTCACGTATTTACCTGCGAGACGCTATCTCGACGTTAAGGGATTGTGGTGTGATTCACGTTTACGACTTCGTGAGTGCTGAGAGGAGGAATGAGGCCCTACTTAAGGGGGAGGAGATGTTTAGTGAAGAGTTAGCCAAGAGCAGTGTTCGTTACGAGTTCCTGTACGGCAGAGTGGTTAGAAGCGTTGGGCCTAGGTATTACCAAGTAGTCTTCGACATAAGGGTGTGTCGTGATTAAGAGGCTATTTCGTGCGAGGATTTCCTAATACCCTCAAGAACTCTTCTTAGATTTCTTAGGTTTCTTCTCGGGCGTGTGCTTCGACTCTCTGCTTGAGGTAGTGACTTTAACTCCTATGCCGAATAATTCTCTAGTTATGGCGTCTAAGAATCTTACGTAGGATCCTCTCTGACCTACGAAAGCTCCGAGAACCCCCTCCTCTATCTCAACGAATATGTAGGCACCCTTGAAATCCACGTCTACCACCCTCTTCCAAACCCAGGATACTGGGTGTACCGCTCTTATCAGCTCTGAGATATCCGTGTCTAGCTCAACACCCCTTACCCTAGCGTTTAGCTCCTTCTCTATTGAGGCGATTCTCTCACCACCCTTGCCGACCAACCTTCCTAAATGCTCTTTCTTAACTACTACTAGGTAGTTAGGTACGTGCTCTAAGGAAATCCCGTAGTTGGTTGCCAGCTTACCCACATCTAAGACTGTTATGACGTCCGCATCAGGTGATTTCAGCTTAACAACTTCAAGAACCTTCTGTTCTGTATCCGCCAACTTTCTCGTTCTAAGCATGTACTCCATGAGTAATCTGAGGCCTATCTTAGCGCCCTCCCTGACGATGTCTTTTATTCCTAAGTCAATCACGGCCGCCCTAGCCTCACCCGCTAAAATCTCCCGTATAACTGATGTGGGGTCTTGATGCTTACTCCTCAAAGCCTGGAATATTGGGTCGGCAGCAACTATCAACTTACTGTTCTTGCCTACCCTAACTATGGCTTCAATAAGTGATTCTAGCTTCATGGATTGCGCGTCATCAATGAAAACGATTGAATCGTCGAAAGTCCTCCCCTTAAGGTAGTGACTGTCAGCGAAGGTTACCTTACCCTCTCTTATTAACTTCTCTACCTCTTCCCAAGACATTAAACCGCTTAAGACGTCTGTCACATACTGTTTAGAGAGCTCCATGAATAAGGGCCCTGACTCAGCTACCGTGAGTTCCTTACCTGTCGTAACGTCTATGACCGGTCTGATCACGATCAGTCTCTTATACTTCCCCTCACTAACTGAGCCGATCCCGTAGGCTAGGGCGAATAAGGACTTACCAACCCCCGTAGGGCCGAAAATCCCTACAATGGAAAATAAGTCTTCTTTGAGAGCTTCCTTAAGCTTCTCCTGACCGGGAGTCATGGCCTCTATCCTATCTAACATTTCCCACACCAGAACTAACTCATATTAGACTCTTAAATAATTTTTTATTTAGGGTGCGCTTAAGCTGCCTTTCGTAGATCCTGAGAAGTGGAGATTACGTAAAGAAAAACTGTGGAGGAGGCTTGCAGAGGATCTTGAGATAGGCTACTTAGATGAGGACATACTAGATATCCTTAAGAAACTCTTCGAATTCGAGGATCTCTACACTATAAGTTCTTGTAGTGGTAGGATTACGTTCATAGACGGGAAACTTCCTTGGGAGAGGAGGGACTCAACCATAGTCTTCAAGAAACACCGACCAATAACCACGGACGAGTTCCTAGAAGTTCTAAAGATGCCTATACTCAGGAGGTTATGGCTCGTGGTAACAGGCCCCATAATACATGTCTCAGCACTAAACATGAAGTCAGCGCGAAAAATACTTACGTTGGCTAGGGAGTCAGGGATGAAGCACTCAGGGATCTTATCAATAAATAAAGAGAAGGGAATCATAGTAGAACTTAAGACAGGCATCCGCCTCACGCACCTACTGAAGGTGGGTTCACACATCCTATTAAAAGAAGAGGAATCAAGAGAGATGGTTGAAGTCGCTAACGAATCCTTACTTGAAGGCAAAGAAAAACTAAACAAGCTTAGGGAGCTGTTAGGGATTCAAACCCGCATAACTTACTAGAAGGTTTTTAAGTACGTTAGGGTATTCGAACATGGTGACTTCCCTTCTGAGACGGGGCTTTCAGTTGGGTAAGAACAAATTATAAATAATGCCCATGATTTATATTATGGTGGTATCTCTATGTCTTCAACGAGTAAGTCTAAGTCTAAGGAGTCTCTCTTTGTTGTGCTGGTGCTAATTGTATGGGCTCTAGCTTTCGGAGTGTTCCTAGTTAACAGTGCCGACCCAACACCTCTGGCAGGGCTCAGCACTACCTATACGTACTCACTGTTGTGGTGGGTCATTGCATTGCTGATCTTCATCGGTTACGCAATATATGACGTAAGGAGGGGTGGTTAAGGTGGAGACTTGGCAGATCACAATAACAATAATCTTCGTGTACTGTATCCTCATGATTGTCGTAGGGTTCTTATCCAGCAGGATACTCAAGAAATCTCTTGAGGACTTCTACGTGTTGAGCAGACGTGCAGGTATTCTGGTCACGTTCTTAGCTACCGCAGCTACTTATCACAGCGCGTTCGCTTTCCTAACTAGCGTGGCCACCTACGCGACCACCGGAGTAACGTTCTGGGTCGCTTCCTCCGCCTGGACTACAGGCGCCGCGGTCTTCATGTATCTTGCGGGAACTAGATTGATGAAGTTGGGTAAGGCTAGGGGTCACATATCACCCGCCGACGCTTTAGCAGATTTCTACAAGAGTGAGGCTTTGAGGGTTCTCGTCGCGGCGGTAATGGCTCTCTTCGTTATTGCGTACATCGTGGTTCAAGCCGTCGGGCTTGGCCTGATCATGGATATAGGTAGTGGCGGTAACATACCATACATGTGGGGTTCGCTAATACTCATGTTAATCACGACGCTCTACCTAATCTTAGGAGGACTTAGAGCAGCGTACTGGACTGACGTGCTTCAGGGGGTGTGGATGTACGTGGGAGTTTTCGTTGCAGGCGTCATGATACTGCAGAAACTCGCGCCCGGAGGAGTGCCTGAGTTAATGGATCAGCTCAGGACCGTGAAGCCTTCCCTCCTAACAATGAACTGGGATCCCGTCATGATGTTAGGAGCTATAATGATATATGCTCCGGGACTTATGCTCCTGCCTCACCTCTGGATAAAGTACTACGTCGCTAAAGATGAGAAGGCGTTGAAGGCGTCGGCAGTGGGTACGGCTGTGTATCTCTCCTCATACTACATACCGACAGCTTTAGTAGGGCTTGCCGCGGCGATCGTAAATGCTGTGGGCATGCCCGGGGTTCTGGAGAAGGGCTTCATATCCGCTCTAACCACAAAATACGGGAGTGCTGACGCGGTAATGGCTGTCATGATTTACACATTCCTTAACCCGGTCTTAGCCGGATTCCTGCTCGCAGGAGCTGCTGCAGCCGCGATGTCGACTCTGGACTCCTTCCTTGGTTCAACCTCCTTAATCTTGGTTAGGGATATTTATCAGAGGTATGTAAGGCCGGGTAAGTCTGAGGGGGAGTACGTCATGGTGAGCAGGATCCTCATGCTTGTGTGGGTTCTTATAGGATGGTACTTCGCGATACTGAAGCCCGGCCTAATATTCGACGTTACTTCCATAGCTGTTGCCGGAGGCTTGCAGCTACTCCCTCTCACATTACAGATGATAATACCTAAGAGGAAGTTGATTAATAAGCATGGTGCAGTGGCAGGCTTTGCCGCAGGCTCCATAGTGGTTGCTCTATTCACATCTCAGACCGGGAAGTACTTCCGCATGCCAGTTACTTATCACGCTGCCATAGCAGGGCTTATAGGACTAGCAGTTAATACTGTTCTAGCGTTGCTGCTCAGCGCGCTCACCAAGACCTCCGATGACGAGAGAAAGGTTTTCGAGGAGTATGGGAAGTTACTGTACACGTAACGAGAACGTTTTTATTTTTCTTCGTTAAGTCTAATTAAGTAGGTGTTTCTCGTTGACTAGGAGGATTGATTTAAACACGGATGCTGGTGAGTCTTTCGGCAGGTGGAGGCTTGTTGATGAGGGCGAGCTCTTCAAGTATGTCTCTTCCGCTAACATTGCTTGCGGTTTCCACGCGGGTGATCCAGTAAGTATTTGGAGTTCTATTAGGACAGCTAAGTCTCTTGGGGTTGCTGTCGGTGCTCATCCGGGATTCCCAGACTTAATGGGTTTTGGTAGGAGGGAGATGATCGTTGATTTAGGGGAGCTGAAGGCTTATGTGATTTACCAACTAGGGGCTCTGGAAGCCTTCTTGAGGGTTGAGGGGATTAGAATGCAGCACGTCAAGCCTCACGGGGCATTATATAACATGGCGTGGGTTAGGGAAGACTACGCTAGAGCAATCGTTGAGGCCGTGGCATCCTACGACAGGGGGCTTATAATTGTAGCGCCCTACGGGTCTCAGGTAGTGAGAGTTGCGGAGGAGCAAGGTCTGAAGACAGCTTATGAGGCCTTCATAGACAGGGGTTACTTACCGGACGGTAGGTTGGCGCCGAGGGGGGCTCCGGGCGCCCTCATATCAAGCGTTAGTGAGGCTGTGGAGAGAGCTCTGAGCATAATTGACAAGGGTGTTGTTCGAGCGGTGGACGGGAGTCTTGTTGAGGTCAGAGCTCACACCCTCTGCATACACGGTGATAGTCCTAAGGCTGTGGAATTCGCTAAATCCGTTAACTCAATGCTTAAGGAGTTCGGTGTTGAGATTAAGCCGATTTCGGAGGTTGTTTAGGCTTCATGACCTCTCATGAGATTAGGATACTCAGTAGCGGGGGTTACTTAATACACGTGGATGTGTGCAGAGACATTACCCCGGAATGCGTTAGGTCCATGCATAAGCTATACTACGCGCTCAGGAAGGAGCTTTCAGAACTCATCAAGGAGTTAGTGACTGGAGTTACGTCGATCGCACTCTTCTACGACCCAAGAATAGTATCCAGTGACGAGCTAGTTAAAAAGGTCAGGGAGCTGTGGACGTGGAGTCAGCAGATAGATCTGAGCGAAATACATGAGCCAAGGTCTTTCACGATCCCAGTGACCTACGGTGGTGAGCTAGGTCCTGACCTCCCGTCAGTTGCTTCTTGGGCTGGCTTGAGGGAAGAGGAGGTTATAGAACTCCATACCTCGAGGAAATACACGTGCTACACACTAGGCTTTACTCCAGGCTTCCTCTACTTAGGTGAAGTGGATCCTAGGATAGCGGCACCCAGACTTGAAACCCCCAGAGTTAAGATCCCCGCCGGTTCCGTCGGGATAGCGGGTAAGATGACTGGTGTGTACGGTCTTGAGAGCCCTGGTGGATGGAGGCTGATAGGTAGGACACCCCTCCAAATGTTCGATTATAGGAGGAACCCGCCAATACCTATAGCTCCCGGAGATATAGTAGTCTTCAGGTCTGTGTCTATGGAGGAGTTTAACAGACTTAAGGGAGTGTACGTAGGTGATTACAACGCCTAGCCTCCAGATCACCTACTTAGTTGGGGTAGCCATGGTCCAGGATCTCGGTAGGCAAGGCTACAGAGCTCTCGGAGTCCCTGTTTCTGGAGCGCTTGACCTAATGTCTGCCTCCTACGCTAACGCGCTCGTGGGGAACGAAGTTAATGCAGCTTTGATCGAGTTTGTCGGCTCTATCAAGCTGAGAGCTAACGAAGACCTCGTTATCGCGGTGACTGGAGGACTTCCTAAGGTGTATGTAGGTCAGTATGAGGTTCCTTCCTGGGAACCCGTCTACTTGAGGTCAGGTGCTGAGTTAGCGGTGCGTCCCTCAGATAGGGGTAACGTGCATTACGTAGCTGTGGCGGGAGGCGTGGAATGCGACGTTGTTTTAGGTAGTAGGTCAACTTATGTGAGGGGCGGCTTTGGGTGTTTAGGGAGACCTCTTAAGACGGGTGACGTACTCTCAATCAGTAAGGTAGATGTGAATGAGTTGTGGTCTAGGGTATACAACTTAAGACCCGCTTTAAACATCGACGTAAGATCCCCCAAGGTTGGGGAGACAGTGATTGTGAGAGCTACTAGAGGGGTACATGCCGATCAATTAAGTGATTTGGAGGTTCTCTTCAGATCAAAATACGTCATTACTTTAGAGAGTGATAGGATGGGGTATAGGCTGGACGGTCCCGCACTCCAGTCAGCGTCGAAGCTCGGCAGGCTACCCTCAATACCTACGGATAGAGGATACGTTCAGATACCGCCTGACGGGAAGCCCATAGTACTCATGTCTGACGCTCAGACGACGGGCGGTTACGCAGTAGCCCTGCACATAATACCCCCCGATCTAGATATCCTGGCGCAGGCTAGACCTAATTGTAGTGTCAGGTTCGTTGAGGTGAGCATTAAGGAAGCGGAGGAACTTACCTCAAGGTATTTAACCGAGATAGAGAAGCCGCTCTTAACAGTTGAGGAAAGCGATGAATATTTTGCGTAGGGGAGTAGAATGATAATGTTCGTCCTAGAAAAACTTAAATAGGTCTCAAGAATTACGATTGTTGAGATGAGGAGGGGCGGGTATTGAGTGAGTTGAAAAATGTTGTCTATAAGTGTTGGAAGTGCGGCAGGGAATTCACGTTTGAGGAGGGTTTAGAGAGTTTTATTAAGGCTGAGGAAAGGGAGGGCTACACGTTTCTCAGATGTCCCTACTGTGGTTTTAGGATAATAGTTAAGGCACGTAGACCAAGTCTTAAGAGAGTCAGCAGTGTTTGATTCCTGGAGGAATATGTGCGGGGTCGCGTCTTCAAACCTCACGGTATAGGATCTAGTCGTGGTGCGGTGGCCGCATGTTCCCTTTAGAGAAGCTGATAGACTTTGTAGGGGGCTTAGTTCCTGTAGAGGATTTCGAGTGGATATTGAGTGACTTAGAATCCAGCGGTTCTAAAGAAGCCATGATGTTTTTCGTAACAAACTCTCGGATATTACCTAACGTTAACGTTATCTTTTCGTACTTGTGTGGGGCGGGGTTGATTGAGTGGGTTCGTGTGGAGATCGCGATCTCTAAAGATGTTGAAGCACTGAGTTTCTTTACTAAGTATTACCCTGAACTCATTAGGTCCGGGGGTGAGGTAGTCGTGAGGAGTGACGGTATTTCAGTCTTCTACAGAGTTAAGTTGGTGGGTGAGACTAGAAAGCTAGTGGATTACGTGGCTGAGGTAGCCAAGATGATAGGAACTGAAGTTAATGAGTTAAAGTTTTCTGGTTACACGATAATAGTTAATGAGTTTTCCCCAGCCTCAGGGACTTAGTTGCTTCTTTTTATTAACGAGGTGTGAACGTGGGAGGGGAATTGATTCTCGTAGGTGCTGGGCTTTCAACGGATTTGATTACCTTGAGAGGGATTAGGAGGATTTCCGAAGCCGACGTTGTTTACGTGGATTCCTACACTAGCGTTACCTTAGGTGACTTAAGGGGTTTCATAAGGTCTCAGACCGGGAAGGAGGTCTTGTTACTGAAGCGTGAGGATATTGAGGAAAGATACTTTGAGGTTTTGATAAGGCCTGCTTTAGAGGGGCGTAAGGTAGTGTTAATAGTTCCCGGAAATCCCCTGGACGCGACGACGCATGTAGCCCTATTAAGTGAGGCTAGCAGGAGGGGGGTGGAGTTCGAGGTAGTGCCGGCACCGGGAATAATACCTAACGCGCTCACGATGTCGGGTCTCATGATATATAAGATGGGTAAGATCGTGACCCTGACATACCCTAAGTCAGGTATCTTATCTGAATACCCCTACGACGTAATAAAAGATAACGACTTAAGGAATCTTCACACACCACTCTTGACAGAAATAGATCTTGAGAAAGGGATTAAGATGCAGGTTAGGGAAGCTGTAGAAATACTCCTACTACTGGAGAGTAGGAGAGGTGAGGGAATCATAAGCGAGACAAGAAAAGCTATCGCGGTATCAGGTCTAGGCTGGGATAAGCAGAGAATATGTTTCGGGGCATTAAAAGACCTCGCGAAACTTGCTGACCATGAAGGACCTCACACACTAATAATAACATCACCTAAAATGCACTTCTTAGAAGAAGAGGTTGCACAGATAATCTCTAGAAGGTACTGTCATGAAATAAAATAAAGAAAAGTTACGTCAAGCAAAATTAATTTCAAGATTGTTTAACATTAAAATAGGATAGTTTTCTAGTGTCTACTTCTAGGGAGAATGACGTAGGTTAGCGATGTAACTAGGAAGCCTGCGAGTAAGCCGTACCATAATCCCTCTACCACGTAGAGATAATAGATTACTGAACTACCCAGAACCCATGAGATGAAGGCTTGCACGTTCCAGTTCTTTATGTTCTCACCCAGCTTCTTTCGCGACTTGATATAATACTCGGTCCATAATACAATCCCTGCAGGTAACGAGATTGAGGTTAGTAAGGATAGCCATTGTACGGCGAAGGTGTGAAGTTTAATGATTGCTAATATTATGGTGAGTATAGCCGCAGTAATGACTACCTTCTTCCTATCAGCACTTTTACCGAATGATTTCAGGCTTAACGTCCAGGAAAGAGAAGCTGAGTAAAGCTGGTTATCGGCTGAGGTCCATGCAAGGAGGAAGAGCGTTATTAACGCGAGTGGGGAGAGCCCCAGAACCTCATACGTATTATAGAGATTCATGCCTGTAGTCGTTGCTGGTATTCCCGAAAGTATTATAATGAAGCTCCAGAACCCGAGAAAGTTAATGAAGGCTGTGAAAACCGCGTCTAGAGGTTTTTTACAGAATCTCTGGTAATCGAAGGAGAGGACTATGGAGCCGTTAACGAATGTACCCAGAACAAGTCCGAAAACCGTAGGTAGTGAATGCGCGTCAAAGCTTTCAACGGTAGGCATCCCCCACCTGGAGATACTTAGTGAGACTCCAGCACCAATCAATATTATGAGGAGCGGGACACCAACGTAAGCAAGCTTAACTATGTGTTTCACTCCCAAGTATGCTGTAATAGAAAAGAGTAAAGTCATGAGGATAACGAGGATATAATAAGTAAGATTAGGTAATCCAGTCATGAAGGTAATCCCTTCCGCTACAACACCTATAGAGAACGCTAGCCATCCAACGCATACGATACCTGCCCAGATAGAAGGAACCACAACTCCACCCCAACCAAAGACTCTTTCAGCAGTTAACGCGTACGTGAAACCCTCTCTCGAAGCTATATAGCCAGAAAGTGATGAGAAGATACTTAAGATTAAATTCGCCAATAAGACGCCCACTATGAAGGTAGCAAAAGGAAATGACATACCCCACCAAGAAGCTAGGTATGGGGCTGAGGGATCTAAGGTAAGGCTAGCCCATAGCATGACTGTTGCAGCAAGAGATAATCTAGCTACGAGAGGCACTGATGAAAGAACATACTCCTTGTCAATAGAGCCTGAACTCAAACCCTCACCTCCCCTAAAATGCGTGATGTGTAAAACTCTCCTACCGTGATTTATAAGTTTCATTCTGCTAGCTTTTATGAATTACCCCATAATAAGTGAAAACATTTTTATGAAGACAATGTAGAAATTTCTTTAAAT
>CAYZXH010000009.1:0-46947 GCA_964482405.1 uncultured Desulfurococcaceae archaeon
ACGAGGCTTTCAGTTGTAACCATTGATGATCGTGCTCATAGGACTTATAGAAAGATTTATAGATGTGGTATAGTTATATTAATGGGGTTGGTGAGTTTTAGTGAGTATATGGTCTATGAACGTATTCGAGAGCTTTGTGAATTCTCTGGACTTCATAGATCATAATAAGGTAGCTGTCTTCATGACTCCCCCGCAGTCTATAGAGCAGATGCTAGGTGAGGTGTTGGAGTATAAGGGGTACCTAGTCATTAAGGTTAAGGAAGGTTCTGAGAAATCTGTGGAATTCCATAAGCCTAATACTTACGTGATTTCAAGACCTTCAGACGAAGCCCACCGGTACAGTGTGTGGGTGAGTTACTTGAAGGAGGGAGGATCCCGAGAAACAATTTTCGAGGAGGGAGTGCTTTCCTCCTTAATAACGGAGGACGTTGATAAGTTGTTTCTGCTTTCCTCGACCCAGACTAGGGATTTATCCATAGCCTACAAAGCTCTTGAAGTCTTCAGGTCTCTCAAGAATGGTGCTGGTAGGACGGAGATTTTAATTATAGTGGATAGGGAGCTCACCCTTATTAATAGGTTTAATTTGGTCACGTTCTTAGCTAAGGTCTTAAAGGAGAGACTAGCCAGTAAGGTGAGCTTATTAAGAATTGACAGGTTCTATAAATACTTCGAGAGCCAGACAATCAATGAGCTCTTGAACTGGGGTTTGAGACTCTACTCAGAAAGCTTGGGTGAAGATATCTTAATGATTGACACTAGAGAGATGAGACACCTGTACTTCATATCGTTGTTAAGTCTTGAAGAAGCCTCCCTACTAATAAAGAACTTGGCAGGGGCTTCACAACTAGCTAAGTTTCTCACCTGGGGAACCACGTTCGCCGGGACTATGGGTTACGCATACCTAGAAGGTAATGCGGAGCTACTTAATCAAGTCAATATCAACGACATGGTTAAGGCCTGTGGGTGGACGGTTTACAAAGTCTTCACGCCTAAAATCACGTCAGAAGATCGTATACGCGTCCTCATTAGTGAGAGTAGTGATGACTTGATGCTAAAATTGTCGAGAGATGTGTGGGATGCTATGTCAGTATTAAGTGAGGAGGAAAAGGATTTGAGAGTCTTAATCCCGTTAATAAAATTGACTAGGGAATTCTTGAGTAAGACTGAGAGGGGGCCTTGATGAGTAAGTCAGAGTTAGATAAAGCTAAGAGATCTAGGCTTGAGGTTATTTGGGTATCGCTATTAATTTCTTTGTGGATAGCGTTAACCGGTCACGCACTAGGATTGATGAGGGAACCTATAGGGATACCGCTTGTCGGCGCTCTCACAACGTTAACCATGATCGCTCCATTGATTTACTCTAAAGACCTACCCTACTACGACTCACTCGTTTTCTCACCACTCTTCGTGAGCTACATACTACTCATCAACGTGGTTTTCTCATTACCAAGCATTAAGTTGTCGTTGTTGGGGAGTCTCTACATACTCTTCTCATCACTCTTACTATCGGCCGTGATAGCGTTGAATCTAGTCTCGAAACTTAATGTCTGGGAATTATGTGTTCACCTACCCATATTCTTCTTCATAACGTTCACGTTAAGTGGTGATTTGTGGGGAATTAGCTTTAGTGTCTACGAGTTTATATGGCTACTCTCCCTTTCCGTCATAATCGTTAATAACTTTAAAACGTATTTCTCAGGCTTCATGAGTCTCTCATTCTCACTCCTAGTCTTCCTAGGTCTTTACTACGTTTTACCCGACCTTACTGGAGTGCCCCACATAAACATAGGGTCCCCAACAGAGTTTACATACGTCTACGTATCTCTCTTAGTTAGCTTTACTATAGCTTCCTTCATAAACATAATCTCCCACGGTATAGTGAGCAAGAGTAGAGAGACCGTCAACCTAATATTGTTTATTATGAGATACTTCATAACCGCCTTAACATTCGTCGGGCTCTTCTACGTATCAATGTCTGCCATCCTCTTAACCCCATTCTACGCATTCCTAGAATACAACCTGACATCAACTTTCTTAGTAACCATAATAATCTCTTCAACAACGACGACAATGTCGTATCTGAGAATGACGTCGGGTAAGAGGAAATACTTGAGCTCCCTCCTAGAAGTCTTGGAACGGGAGGTACGCGGTCTTGAAGTAGTTTATGATGAGATGAGTAAGACTGGTCTATGGTCTGAGGAAACGCTTAAGGAGGTAGAGAGAAAATTAAATAACGCAAGGAATAAGCTGATAATTTCTAGAAGTAGCCTCTCGAAGAAGTTCGTCTCTGTGGGTAAGCTTCAGCTAATTAATGACGTTCTAGAGAATACGAGAAAGGAGTTGAGTGAGATCTCGGAGTCCATGAAGTCAATGTATTCTAACGCTTTAATAACTCACTCCAAGATAGTGGCTCTAGTTTTAGCAACCCCCTACAGCACACGCTTTAGGGAAGGTTCTCAGAGATTCGAGGAGGTAGAGAAGGTTAATGAGATACCGCAATACGTAGGTTCGGTAGCCAACACGTTAAGAGACGGTTGCACCACACTCAAAAACCTAGTCTTAAACACCTACGTAGCTGTTTCAGAACACCTATCCCTTCCCCCAGTAGAGCTTGATAAGATAGAGAAAATAGATTGCGTCGCTAGTAAGTCCTTGCTAGATGACTTACGTTTAATGCTTGAGAGCTACGACAACATAATTAATACAACCCTGCCTAAGCTTAGGGCGCTACATAACAAATACATAGAGATTAAAGGATTAGCGGGTGATAAGCTAAGGAAACTAAAGGAAAAAACTTTAGAGGGTTTTGAGTCCCTAGCTGTTTTAGAGGAGCTATACGGCGAGCTAGACGAAGTACCTGGAATCCTCAGCGAGTTAGAAGTACTCTCATACTTGAGGAGATATTCAACAGCCTACAACAACTTATTGATGATCTTAGATAAACTAATTAACACACTCGAAACGGACCTGGGGAAAGTAAGTCTGAAAATAAGAGCTATCTACGGAGAGAACGCGGAAATAGAGGACCTGCTTTTAGGTAGGATAAGGAGAAACGTAGATCTTATTAAGTCTAAGATAAGCAAAGACAGTATAAGATCTCCTGCAAACCTCGTGGAAGGTCTTGGAAACTTACTCCTAGAGCTACCCACCATACTCGAAAACGCTGTGGATATTCTGGAGAGACTGATAATTCTTAATCATTTATTCAGACACCTAACTTTATTCAGTGATTACATAATGCAAGAACTCGTAGAGAAGAAATCCATCAACGTCAACGAATTACCCTTCACGACGGACGTCTCGGTACAGCTCATTTGGGTACTCTTGGTGAGTAGGGGCGACATAGAAGTTTATGAAGGCGTGGTACGTCTAAAAGAAGGAGGGGGTTAAGGTTGTCTACTAGATGTTACAGAAATAAAACCGAGTATAAATGCGTTGTAAGAACCAGCGACGCTGTACTGGTGGTGGAGAATCTTGAGATGTTGGGCGAGACGAAGAGAATACCCCTCAAGAATGTAAAAGAGGTAACGAGACTTCCTGACGGCAGGCTCGAGATCAAAACTGTGGACGGTGACGTAGTAAATATGTTGATTAACGAGCTAGTGAGGAAAGACATAGAGTACTTCACGTTTCTTTACTATTTCACGAAAGAGCAGCAGAATATTAGAGAAACTATCATGAGAAATCTCCACAACTACATTTTTCTAGTTCAGCCAGCTTTTAAGATCTTCCAAACACTTACTAAGGGTAACATCCCGCAATGGGAATTTTACAGGGAGTTAATAAAGGAATTACAGGACTTTAACGACATACTCTCGTCGTTGGGGATGAACGAACTCAGCGAAGCTTTAGCGAAATACGTAAAAACTTTCGCGAGTTCCGTGGAGAGGAGGAGCGTGTCGTCACTAGTGAATTCATTGAAGAATTATGTGAAGTTCTTAACAGCGTATTTCAGCTCTCTCTTAAGGGAAACAATTAAGTATTTCGATCCTTCATACTTCGTAGACCTAACCTTGATTGCGTACATATACTTTTACTCCAAGAGTTTAGGATTACCGCTTCAGGCTGAAAGAGCTCGTAGAGATTTCGAGCACATAGCTCAGGAACAGGTCCTTAAGCTCGGCTTACTTGATGAATTGCTTAAAGAGAGGATTACGTTAGCTATGAAGCTACTGCTTCAGACGTCAAGAGGACCTGAAGAGATTCCTCAAAGACTAATGGACATAATCGGGGAAGAGATAAATAGATACGTACTACAAACACAGCACTAAGAGTTTCCTCCATGAATGACCAGAGAATTCTAAGCCTCCACCCTTCAGACGCGCCTCAGAAACACTTGGATAAAAACTCTATTACTTCGTGAAGAGAGTTAACCACTACGTATTTATGCCTTTCCGGAAGCCTTACCTCACCGTAGTTGAGGAGGACCGGGAAACCCACAATGTTGAGAGCATCAAAATCCCACTCAGTATCACCTACGTACATGAACTCGCTGAGCGGCACCTTAAGTTGTTTCGAGAGATTCTTCAAGATCTCGCCTTTCTTGAGCGGATTAACTACCTCGATACCTTTCGGTATTAAATACCCTCCCTCATCAAAGACTAACTTATTAGCGAACGCTACGTCTATCCCTAGTTCCTCCCTCACCTTCTCGGCGAGCAGATCTATGCCCCCACTAATAATAGCTGTGTACACCATCCTCTCTTTCAAGAAATTAATCAATTCTTTAGCGCCTTCAACTAACTCGTACGTGGAAAACGCTTTAATTATTTCCTCTCTAGACGGAGGTCTCCCGAAAGCTTTGATTATAGCTTCTAAGTCTCTCCGCATCCACTCTTCATAAGTTATTTCCCCTCTTAAGAATCTTTCCGCGTCGTCGTTCTCGTTTACTAAGTTTATTGAGCCGAAATACTCGTGTAGTGCTTTCCAGGAAGACCTCCACTTAGTTAAGACCCCGTCCATATCGAAAGCGACTACGCTTATCTTGCAGGGCAAGCTTCCCAACCCTCATCGAAGCTCTCGTTAAGTTTTTAAGCGATTACCGCTTATCTAAATATTTATATCCCTCCCTATACGCTCTTAAAGAGAGCTCCCTAGCCCTGCCCTCGAAAAAGCTTGATATAGCTTCCTCTACTTTCCCGTTATCGAATAATCCCGAAACCCTATTTAGAACCCCTAACAGAACCATGTTAGCTCCTCTAGAACTACCTAGACCCGAAGCAATGTCTCTAGCTGGGACAACGACAACTCTCTCAGGCTTCACTACCTCCAGGATTTGCTTAATTACCTGCTCTTTCAAGGACGAGCTCTTGCCTGCTAAGCTCATCGATGTCGGCGGCTTTATGACGTCATCTAATATTAATACGCCGTCATCACGTAAGTACTTTAACGTTCTCGCACACTCTATTACCTCCATACACACGACATAATGAGCCTCGTTAACATCGAACAGCGGTGAATACACCTTCTTACCAACACCTACCCTCACGTAACTAACCACGCTACCAAACCTTTGAGCCATGCCTAAAGTCTCGCCGGTCCTCACGTAGTATCCTGAAGCAACAGCGCTTAACGCTATAATCCTAGATAGTGTTAATCCTCCTTGACCACCGACAGACGATATAAGTATATTGACTACCCTACCCTCACTCATGAGGCCTCACCTCAACGATAGCCTTGTAGGGGCAATACCTAGCGCAGAGACCACACCCAACACAATCATCTAATGAAATCTTGACTTTATTATCATCCCCTATGTATAAGGCCGGACAGCCTGTCAGCCTCACGCAAGCTAAGCAACTAACGCACTTATCGCTTAAGACAGTATATCTACTCCTCACACCCTCCCTCCTAACCTTAAGTAAGGCGCAAGGCGCTTTAGCCACTATCACGTTAACACCAGGCTTCTTAATGAACTCACTCACCTTACTGATCATCTCATCTATTTTGAAAGGATCAATCACTGCCAGGTTGCCGACACCGATAGACTTCAGTAACTCAACTATATCCACGGGTTTCGTCGCCCTACCGGACTCCGTGACTTCCCAGGCAGGGGTTGATTGATGACCCGTCATAGCTACGACAGAGTTATCAAGCACTAAAACAAGTAGGTCCACCCTCTTATTAACTGCTTCAATCAACGGCTGGAGTCCTGAGTGGAAGAACGTGGAGTCCCCTATAGTCGCTACCACTGGTTTGCTGAAACCCCCTACCTTAAGACCCATAGCCATCGATATGCTGGCTCCCATACTGTGTTCAGTCCATATAGCGTTTAACGGGGGGTTAACGCTTAACGCGTAACAACCAATATCTCCGAAGATAGGTATCTCATCACGCTTATAACCTGCTTTAGCTATGCCGAGGAGCAACGCAATATATGAGTTCCTGTGAGGACAGCCGGGACATAAGGGGGGTGGTCGGGAGGGGACGTCGAAACCCTTAACCACCTCACCGTGGGACGGCTTGACGACGTCGTAACCTAAAATTCTTGAAATTGTTTGAGACACTACACGCGTGTTAAGCTCTCCTTCCATAGGTAAGTAACCGTTTAACTTACCGAATACCTCTACCCTCAGGTCCTGCTCTTGTAGCAACGCTTTAACGGATTCTTCCAAGTACGGATCCAGTTCCTCAATTATTAAGACCTTACTGCAACCACTTAAAGAATCAAGCAGGAAATTTCTTGGGATCGGGTATAACATATCTACTTTAATGACCTTAACTTTACGTTCCCATGACTCAACATTATCCAACACTTCCGCAACGTAATTATAACTCACTCCCTCAACGACTACGCAGACAGAGCCCTCACCTAATACCTTATTCAACCCGTACTTCCTTGCTAGGTCTTCAGCGATCTTAAGCTGCTTATTAAGCCACTTATGCCTTTCTAAATTCCACGCCATACCAGCTCTCACGTATCTGGGAGGATCTTTACGAAACTCACGGTACTTTTTAGGAGGGCTTGCCTCACCCGTTACGACCTCGCTCACCGCATGATTAACCCTAGTAGTAGTTCTCAGTATGACGGGCAACATGATATCCTCGCTGAAAAGCTGAGATATTACTGTGAAATCCTTTGCTTCCTGAGGTGATGAAGGGGATAGCATGGGTAGTTTAGAGAGCTTGGCGTACCACCTGCTGTCTTGCTCTGTCTGTGTTGTTATGGGTCCTGGATCATCAGCCACCAGTATCGTGAGACCCCCGTTAATTCCTGAGTAAGCCGCTGATAAGATAGGATCTGAAGCGACGTTAATGCCCGGCCCCTTCATAGTCACGAGAGATCTGGCACCACCTAGTGAAGCACCTAACGCGACTTCAAAAGCCACCCTCTCGTTCACGGCCCACTCAGCATATATGTCTAAGTCCCTACCATACTCGTGAATAGTCATTAACACCTCACTTGAAGGAGTTCCCGGATACCCTGTCACGACGTAAATACCTGACTCAACAATGCCTCTAGCTATAGCCTCATTACCCATGAGAGCGAGTCTCGTACCGGGAGGGGCTTTCAACGGATTTAAGTTACTCATCACCCAGCACCCCTATTAAATCCTCTCATGAATATTAATGCTTTACTTAAGATCCAAGATGAAGAAATTACCGGTATGAACTGCGAAACCCTGGCAACCACCTCGTAAGAACCCTCGCCGGCGAAGTACCCTATGACGGGTAAGCTGAAATCTTGACGTCTCTCCCCGATGACTTTAGATATCTTCTCATAAGTTTCAGCAGCTGTCGGGACGTAAGCGAGTACCGCTAAATCATAGTATTCTTTAAGCTCTCTCAACGCTAAAACATCAGTTAAGGTCTCGATATACGTGTCGCCACCTAAGTCTAGCGGGTTGGACGCGGCACTCCTTAAGCCCAACCTACTTAAGGCTTCAACGAGCTTGGGCGGCGGCCTAGGAATTTCGAAACCGCTCAAGTCTAGGTGTGACGCCGTGAGCACTCCTAACCCGCCGGAGTTAGTGACTATCATAACCCTAGAGGGATGAAGACCCTTTAAACGTCTAGCAAGCTCGCAAACCTCTACAGCGTCTTGAATCTCCGTAGCTAGGTAACCTCCGATCTTAGCGACCGCGGCTTTAAAAACCTCATAACTAGGTGTTAAGCCCCCCGTATGAGATCTGACAGCTTCCGAACTCTGCTTACCTACACCTCCCTTAATAACGCATAAAGGCTTCCTAGCATTCAGTAATTTAAGACCGTTCTCCACGAATTTCCTTCCGTCACGTAACCACTCAAGATATAGTATCAGCGCGTCAGTGCTTTCATCCTCGGCAGCGTAATCCAGCACCTCCTCAGGAGACACATCAACACAGTTACCTAGACTAACAAAGAATGAAACACCTGATGAGTACCTCTTTAACTCGCTGATTATCACCCCGCCCACGGCACCACTTTGCGCGGCTATGCCGACACTCCCCCTAGTAGGGAGTACCTCTATGCTTGCGTGGAGAAAGGAGTTACTGAGAGTTATCCCAGCAGAGTTAGGTCCTACGATCCTGATATCATGAGACTTAACCACACTTTCCAACCTTCTCTGCAGTCTAGCTCTCTCATCCTCACTAAAACCTGAGGAGATCACCACAGCTAGCCTAACCCCAACGAGGGCCGCTTCCTCAACTACTTGCGCCGCCGCGTCAGCAGGAACAGCAACCACGATCACGTCAGGTATTTCAGGAAGCTCTTTAAGACTCTTATAAGACCTTACGCCTAGAACAGAATCGTATTTCGGATTAACTACGTAAACCCTCCCCCTAAAACCATACCTTAAGATATTCTCAAGCACTACATTACCTACCTTACCTTTCACCGGGGAGCCGCCAATCACCGCAACGGACTCCAAAGACTTTAAAGCCTCCGCTAAAGTAAGGTTCATACCCCCACCCACCAAATAATTATTGTTAAGGCTTAATTACCTAAACCTAGATTATTCTAGTAGAACTCACACATCTTGAGTAGGGGTAGGTTATGGGCGGGTTTCTCATATTGACTTGGAAGAAAATACATGAAGCTTCTCTTAAACTGGCTTCAGAAATAACTAAGGAGAGACTAGAGATAGACTTAATAGTGGGTATTTTGAGGGGAGGATACATAGTTGCCAGAATACTCGGCGATATGCTCGGAACCGAGAACATAGGGGTGGTTGAGGTGAAGTTTTATAAGGGTATTGAGGAGAGAGCTGAGAGACCTATAATAACCCAACCCTTAACAGCCGACGTCAAAGGAAAGAACGTCTTAGTAGTAGACGACGTAGTTGACTCAGGAAGAACTTTAGAGATAGTTACTGAACAGGTTAGGTTGAGGGGTGCTAGATCCGTCAGAACCGCGGTCTTGTTTTATAAGCCTAAATCAATAATCAGGCCTGACTTCTTCGCTCAAGAGACTAGCGAGTGGGTCGTGTTCCCGTGGGAATTATGTGAGTTCATAAGAGAGTTAAGAGTAAGAGATCAAGTAAGCGACCCGGAATCCCTGATCGCGAAGCTAAGGTCTATAGGATTCCCTGAGGAGGAAACATCCCTACAGGAACTCATAAGAACTTGCAGGATATAACTCCCGGAATTAACCACAACATAACTTCATTACGTTATTTATTTACTCAAAAAGAATTTTTAGTGGGTGTTACTTACGGTTCTGGTTAGGTGGCATGGACACGCATGCTTCGAGTTAG
Source organism: uncultured Desulfurococcaceae archaeon (assembly GCA_964482405.1). Taxonomy (GTDB): domain Archaea; phylum Thermoproteota; class Thermoprotei_A; order Sulfolobales; family NBVN01; genus Zestomicrobium. Next base: position 9,677 of record CAYZXH010000009.1, read on the forward strand.
TTGATGAAGAAGGTTTCACGATAGTTGTCGACCCTCATGACGGAGCTAGTGTGGGGCTTCCGGCGCCTAGAGTTAAGGCAGATGCCGTGCTGATAACCCACGACCACTTCGATCATAACGCTTACCAATTAGTCAAGAGGGGTGAGGAAACCAAGGTATTCAGCATGCGTAAAGGGGAGTTTACGGTAGGCAAGCATAGAGTAATCGGCGTGGAATCATATCATGACAAGTTTAAAGGTAGGAGGAGAGGTAGGAACGTTCTCTACTTAATTGAGGTAGATAAGATTAAGTTTCTCCACACAGGCGACCTAGGGGAGGTGCCGGAATCACGAGACATCAACATAATCAAAGAACCACATGTGATGTTTGCCCCGGTTGGAGGGACTTTCACCTTAGAACCTGAAGAAGTTCTAGAATTAATTAAGAGTATTAGGCCTAAGGCAGTAGTACCCATGCATTACTGGCTTGAAGGCACGACCCTGCCTCTCAAACCACTCGATTACTTCCTTAAGCTCTCCCCATACGAAGTGCTAAGGGTTGGCAAAGAATACAACTTCATGTTAAGAGATTTGGATGAATGGGTAGAAACTAAAGTCGTAGTCTTTTCGTTGAAATAAGAATACTTATAACAGTATTTTCTTTTAAGTCAGAACAACGTGTCTTATCTTAACTCCTTGCTTCTTAGGACTTATGTTTTCCTTAGACATGTAGTTGAGGAGCGCCAACCTTATTATCTCCGACCTGGAAATACCTAACTTGGAAGCTAGCTCGTCGAGCTTCCTCAACGTGATCTCATCTAATTTGAAGGTCACTATCCTCATCGTGCCACCATTAAATGATTACTCTTAAGAGGTATTCAATACACAGCAGATAATCACTCCATGGATTCCTCTTACAATTAGAAGACATAAAGTAAGATAACTTTATATACTCCTCTTACAATATTACTCTTGAGGATGAAGAACTATTCCGACAGTACACCTATCACTCCCGGATAAGCTTTATGAGGAGTTGCGGCAGTTAGCTAATAGTATGGGTATTCAAGTAACGGACTTAATCAAGATATTTATTAAGCAGGGACTTTACGGGAACATACAGGTCGAGAATCCAACACTCCAAAAATTAAACGATTATAATGACGAGCTCACATACGTTAAGGGTAAGATATACATGATTGAGAGACTCATGAACGACTTGGTAGATAAGTTAGATAACCTGGAGAGAAGGTTGGAGGAGCTGGAGTCGCCGAACCTTCTCGCTAGGACTAGGAAACCTCTCCTCAAGAATCAGCAGGTTAAAGCTTAATAACCCTCATCTAATTATTTTTATGGCCCCGCTGAAGTTCCCCGTGTATCGGGGTATTGTGAGGCGGGGAGGGCCACCCCCGGCCCTTCTAAAACGCTACCTAGACACAGACCGCGATATTACTTCAATTACCTCCCTATACTCCCTGTTACTCAATAGTTTCTCACGAATAGGTTTCATAAAATCGATTAGGTAGTTAGCTACGGCGTTCTTGAGATCTAGGGGATGTATCGCTCCACTCGCGTAGAGTCTCACCAACTCTTCCTGTGACCACACATCTATTGACCCGCCGAACTTCTGCGGTCTATCTATGGTTAGCTTCCTCTCCTCACCCCTGAATATTAGGTGTTTAGCTATCTCTATCACGGGATTTCCCTCAACGATTCTGGGCGGGCAGTAGGCTTTAAGCACCTTATCCCTTATGACTTCATCAGGGTCTGTCACGAAAATAGCTGATTCAGGTTTTGACTTACTCATCTTATGCTCCATCATGAGCTCCTCGAGGGCTTCCTCACTAAGTCCTGTTAAGTCCATTCTGCCAAGTCCTTGAAGAGACGGTATTAGGGGTGTGTGAATAGCTATTACTTTACGCTTCTTCAGCTTCTCCGCGACGTCTCTCTGAAGCATGTGTGCCTTCCTCTGATCAGTCCCTCCCAGAGCTACGTCAACCCCTAACTCGAAGATATCGGTTACTTGCATGAGTGGATATATTAGCTTAGAAAAATCCGACTCTCCCTCATCCGATCTCCTACCAAGTATTGTTAGAGCTCTCTTCACCCTAGCCAAGCTAGCCGACTTAGCCACCCTGAGTAAGGTAGCCCAGTACCCTGAGTTATCGACTAAGTCTTCCGCGTAAACAAGCCTGTACCTGCCCTCAATACCTAGCGAGTCAATCACTGCAGCAACGTGTTTAGCTGCTGTCCTAATTAAGTTCATGTCACCACCTAATTTATCATTAACCCACGCGTGCCAGGTAGCTGCGAGAAGATTCATCTTAATCCCAGCATCAACTAAGTCCTTGAACTTAAGAGCCCACACAAACCAGCCTACGTGAAAGATACCGCTAGGCTCAAAACCTAAGTAGCCAGACCCCCCTCCAGTCTCGAGGAGATTCCTCAACTCCTCCATAGTCACTACCTCAGCTACGTCCCTAATAACTAACTTAATCCTCGACTCAACATCCATACACGCACACCCCAACTAGAAAACATGGAAAATAAAAAATAAAGTTGGGAACCTCCTCCCTCACTGAGCCGCTACACCACTAACCCTTAACCCTCAACAAAAACTTCTCCTTATCCACTACGGCTCTCTCATGCAATCCATAACCTATTAAAGCACCTGAGCACCAAGCCTCAACCCAAAACACTAGCTTCTTGCCGTCAAACTGTAAGAGTGTCGAACGTATCTCTACCTCACTCCCTATAGGTGCTGGACGCACGTGGTACACATCCACGTGAATCCCCACAGTAGTCTGGCCCTCAGGTAAGTGTTCGTCAGAGAAAACGCGGCACGTCTCTTCCATGAAGAGAATCATTGAGGGAGTTGAAAGAACCTCCACACTTCCTGAGCCTACGTGTTTCGCGGAGTGCTGTTGTGTTGTGACGTACTTCCTTACATACCTCATGCCAGGCTCCAGACTCATCCCCGCTCACCAACCAAACTATGAATAGAGTTAGGTTTTATAAGGAATATAGTACGTGCAAACTAAGTAAGAAAGTACGCAACCATCAAAAACACCAAAATGACTAAGGTGATGAACGTGTGCTTAATGCTGTAATAGTAAGAAGGCTTATACTCGGGCTTGCTGAACAAACCCTCCTCATATAGTGAGACGTACTCCTCAGTAGTCAACACGGTGACGGCTAAACTCTTCCAAGCTTCAACCCTCTTCATCTCACCAACGAGCAGCGCTGTCTCCATATCCCTCATTATGTGTGGTACGACCCTCCATGTGAGGACAGGATATAAAGACGCGTTCTTTAGGCGCAGCAGTTTCAGTAAGTACGAGATCTCCACAGGATTGAAAAAGTAGAAGAAGCAGATGAAGGAGAGGCTTATGGTGAACACTCTTAAAGCTATTAAAGCCGACACAAAGAAATCCCGTGTGAAGGGCATTGATGCTATGAAATACCACGTACTAGGTATTAACGCTAAAACGCCAGAGTAAACAACCACTTTACCAGACCCCCGAGCGAAGTACGTGAGTAAAACTGATGTGAAAACAATCAACACACGCTCAACACCTCCTCTAGCCATCAAGACCTGAGTCATTAACAAAACCAAGTTTATTAGGAACGGGACATGCCTCCCCTCAATATCCCCGTAAATAAAGATGGATCTAAACAACAACGAAACAAACAACCTTAAGAGCACAGTAATTCTTTTAAGAACGCTCAATACTCACCACCTTATTAGCTATCATTTCTACGAACGGGTCATGGGAAGCTATCACAAAACCCACACCCAATTCAGCAGCCTTAATAATCGCTTCAATAACGTGGAGCTTATTTAATGGGTCTAAACCGGCTGTAGGCTCATCCATTAAGACATACTCGTAACCTCTTGAAAGAGCTGAGGCTATGGCTAGCCTCCTCCTCTCACCACTGCTAAGCTTCATTATGGGGGTCTCAGCCTTACTAGCAATACCTAAGTACTTAAGGTACTTCAAACCTTCCAAACCAACTTCCTCAAGAGGGGTGGGGGAACTCAAGTAAAGTAATGGGTTGTCAGGCACGAGGACAGCCCTACATCGACCCCCGCTAACGTTAACCACCTCATTACCTCTAAGACACCCGCTAGCTACTAACTTAAGTAGAGTGGTCTTGCCAGACCCGGAGGAACCCTTGACTACCACAACTTCCCCCCTACACACATCAAAACTAATATTAGTTAGTAGAGGCTCCTTTGAATCAGGAAATTTAAAACTATCAACACGTATTTTCAGACACTCACTACTTCTCGAGTTTACGGGACTTAACTTACTGAGCATGTTATTGATGATTTCCTCGAAAGGGTTTTTTGAAGTCTTGGTAAGTTTCCCATCACCTAGATACAGAATTTCACTCACATAATTACTCCATAATGCTAGATCGTGATCTACTACAATAAATGTCTTACCATAGTCTTTGCTGAGCTTAACCGCATACCTAATCAATGTCTCGGAATTGTGTTTATCGAGGTAAGATGTGGGCTCATCTAGTAAGAGTATTTCCTTCCCTGAATTCACCGCCATTATGAAAGCAAGCCTCTGAATTTCGCCAGCGCTCAAAGTGTACGTGGTTCTATTAACGTGGTGACCGAGCCTGAATTCTTCAAGAACCTCCCTAAGATTACTTAAAGACTTTATCGAAGTGTAACCAACGATCTCCGACCAGATATAGGGTGTCGAGATGAAGAACCAAGGTTCTTGATGTACGTACATGGCCTTACTCTTGAGAGTCTCCAGCGGTGGGCTAGAAAAACCTTTAACAACTCCCTTAACAACCGAAGGTATTACACCACTTAAAGTCTTCAACAAGGTTGATTTTCCGGAACCTGAAGGCCCCACTAATAAGACTATCCCATGCTCGTCGATGTTGAAGGAAACATCCTTCAGCACGTGGTAGTTGCTGAGCCATACGTTGAGATCCTTTACCTCTATCAAATTACGCACTACCCTCTAGCTCTATTAACAAATGTGATGACGGGTGACGAGAGCGTTAGGCCTACTAAAGCTTGGCCTAGGTTGATCGGGACCTCAACGAAGGCTTCCTCAGGCGGTATCCCTTGGAGGGGATTAGAAACAAAGTACTCGTAGAGGAAATACCCCATAACCATTATTAACCCGCTGAGTAGTACCGGAATCACGAAACTTAAGCTCTCACCCCTAGCTCTGATCACGATATACGTCACCGAGATAGCGATCACTAAACCTATTAAAATCCAGAACCAGGTAGCCAGCGAGAACTTCGCGGAAAGCACCGTGAGCTCAACACCCATAACGCTGAGGGGCACTGAATAAAGCTCGACTTCCCCGGTGAAGAGGGCTACCCCTAACGCAGCTATTAAAATCCCTAGAAGCACCCCTATAACTACCGACGCTATACGTAGCTTAGAGAAAACCCCTAACCTCTTCCTAAAAGAGGAAATTAGTAGAGACGCTACGAAGCCCTCAGTAAACTTAATCACTAGAGTGCCGGGCGCGAAAATCCCATAACCAGTCAGGAGATCTGCTAGCGCCGAACCAACTCCCCCGGCTATGCCTGCTGTGAGCGGCGAGCTCAGAGCTGCGACAGTATATATAGCTACTTCACCAAGGTTAAAATACCCGCGAGTTGCCGGCGTATAGACCTGGAGTACTATAGTAGCTATCAAGACCAACGCAGTATATAGGGAGACCCTGACCACGTTCATCACGCACACCTCGTGAAGATAAGAACAAGAGTGTTTTTAGGCAAACAATACAATATCAAGTTCACTATCAACGCCGCGATATCAAGTTAGGTGTTTTAAGCCTAGCTCAGTTACAGTCACTATCTTCCTGATTCTCCCGCCAACCCTTTCATGACCGACTACCTTCAAGAAACCTAAGCTAATTAATTCCTCCACGTGTTTGTAGACACTTCTCTTGCTTAAGTTGAGACCATGCTTCTGCTTAAGTTCTTTCCAGAGTACGTAGGGGTGTGCCGGGTTACCGTAAGCGAGGATTTCCAAGATCTTCATTTTAGTAAAACCTAGAGTCACTATCTGTTCCTTATGTCCTGCAGTCCTCTCGAGAAGAGCTTTAATGACGTAGGGGTCTTGCAACGGGTCGCCCGACATTAAAGCCACTGTAATGAAATCTTTCCTGCCCTCACTAACGAATTTCTTGAGTGCTGCCACACATGAAGCTCCTACAGGCCCTACCAAGAAGCCTTCCTTCTTAACCATGAATTCGCTTGCTTCAAGTGCTTCATCATCGCATACGTTAATGACTTCTATGAACCCCGAGTCTTCGAGTTCTTTTAGATATTCTTGGAGCATAGGTTTAGAAACGTAGATATCTCTTAATAGGGGGGATTCCCTACACGCTCTAACACCGAGTATCTTATGACGTATTCCTAGGTCCTCAAGCGCGTAATGAATGCTTAGAGTTAGGACGCCGTCCCCTACCGGTACTACGACCATTAAAGGTCTCTCCCTGCCTAGGGAGTAAGCCAGCTCGAAAGCCACTGTCCTGTAGCCGTCAATCAAGAACGGGTTGGTGGGTAGTATAGCCGCGTCATAAAATTGCGTACTCTTTAAAGCTTTAACTAACGCTTCCTCATAGCTATCGACAAACCTTACCTTATCGCTTACTAAGAGGGTTTTGTAAGCCTTGCTTAAAGTGACGCTAGACGGTACGTAAGCCTTGCTAGAGATCCTAGCACGTCTCAAATACGTTGAGACCGAAATACTTAAGTCGCCAGTGGAGGGCACCACCACCGACCTAACCTTAAAGTACTTTAACGCGGTAGCTAGTGTTGCTGAGCCTCTGTCTATGAAGGAGCCTGAAGGGTTTTTAGTTTCATCCTTGAAATATAGCGTTAAGCCAGTACTCTTACCTACTTTAACGGATTTTATGAGAGGGGTGTTGCCCTCCCCCAACGTAATTTTCGGGGTCATGAACGACGTGAACAAGCTGTTACTCCAAACCCAGATCCCTGAACCCCTACCCTTCCTCAGATGATCTGAAGCCCGAGTTATTAAGAGGCCCCCACACTGAGGGCAACCACTGACGTACTCAGTCTCACGTACCTCGTGACCGCACCTAACACAACGTAATTTAAGCATCACTTCACTACTCCTAAAACGTAATTCTTAATAATAAGATAATAACATTAATCTAGCAAGTAAAACTTATTGAGTAGGTGTTCGGAGTGGTTGAGTGGCCTAGGGTAGCGGTAGGGGCGGTAGTCTTAAGAGATGGTAAGATACTCCTTATTAAGAGGAGGTACCCGCCATCACCTAACTTGTGGTCCATACCTGGCGGACATATAGAGGCTGGGGAGCCGGTGCTCACCGCTTTATTCAGGGAATTAGAAGAGGAAACATCGCTTAAAGCTAGCAAGGCGTCATTACTAGCTATCACCGAGTACATAAGGCTTAGAAAAGACTACAGTGTTAAATATCATTACGTGATACTAGACTACTTAATCACTGACGCTGAGGGAGAGCCAGTAGCAAATGAGGAGTCTCTCGGCATAGGTTTCTTCAAATTCGAAGACGCTCTGAAGCTAGAGTTGACTGACACTACTAAGGAGTTAATACGTTTAATAATGAGTGAGGGGGTTAACAAGGTCAAGCATATAATCAACGTAGTCTACGAGTAGGGGCTTGGGTTAGGGGTATATGCGCCCCCTCCACCTTGGGAAGGGTATCGCGTCTCTTATGTGATCTATCCCGGAAACCCACATGACGAGTCTCTCAATACCTAACCCGAATCCTGAGTGAGGAACGCTCCCGTACTTCCTTAGGTCAAGATACCATTCATAGTCTTGATAATTCAGTCCTTCAGAAACTATCCTGTTGTATAGTTTCTCGTAATCGTCTTCTCTCTGCGAACCACCTATGATCTCACCGTAACCTTCAGGCGCGAGCAAGTCAAACCCTAGAACGACCTCAGGTCTCTTAGGATCTTCCTTCATGTAAAACGCTTTTATGTGTTTGGGGAAGTGGGTTACGAAGAACGGTACCTCAAATTCCTCGGTTAGTGCTTTCTCTTCATCAGCGCCGTAATCATCACCCCACTTCAGGTTAAAGCCTTTCTTTTGAAGGATTTGAATAGCTTCATCATAAGTTATCTTGGGGTAAGGGGTCTCAAGAGCTTTCTCCAGCTTAGTAGTGTCTCTGTTAAGTAGTTTAAGCTCTTCTTTTCTTTCCTCCAGCACCCTAGCTACCGCGTGACTAACCATGTCCTCAGCAACCTTCATCATATCCTCCATATCATACCACGCAGCCTCAACCTCCAGGTGCCAGTACTCACTAAGATGTCTTCTAGTCCTTGATTTCTCAGCTCTGAAGGAAGGAGTTAAGGCCCAGACCTTATTTAGCGGGAATATCAATACTTCAAGATATAGCTGAGCCGACTGAGAGAGGTACGCGGTCTTGTCGAAATACTTAACTTCAAATAAGGTAGCGCCGCCCTCCACAGCCGAGCCCGTAAGTATTGGCGGGGTGGTCTCCCACCACCCATCCTTTATCAACCAATCCCTCAAAGCTTGAATAGCTGTGTGCTTAATCTTGAGTAGCGCTATCATGTGCCTGGACCTGAGCCAGAGGTGTCTCACGTTAAGTAAGTACTCTATGTCCTCACCTCCTTTTATCGGGAAGGGGGGTGAGTAACCGTAAACGATTAAATTGTTAGCCACTATCTCCTTACCGCCGGGAGCTCTAGCGTCAACCCTTACAGCGCCCTTGACCTCCACACTAGACTCTCTAGTTAACTTCTCCACAGAGTCCCAATCACTCGTCATATAGCTCTTGTCGAAAACTACCTGGATATAGCCTGAGTGATCTCTAACCCACGCGAAAACCTTACCACCCACTTTAAATATCCTGTAGACCCAGCCACGGATAACTACTTCAGACCCTTCGTCGAACTTCTCAAAAACCTCCGCTATGTCTGGCGTCTTGTGAAACATCTTCGCTACCCACTCAAAATTAGAGCTCTCAAACTTAAATAACTAAAGTCTAAACGACCTCTAACACCATTTGGTTGCGACTAATTGACTTAAGGTAGCTTTACTTAAAGACAGCTCAAGTTATACCGGGATTAAGCCGTGCTTCTTCGGCGGTGTTCTAAACCTTACCTCCCGCTTAGTAAGGAGGAATTCAAGCACTTTAACCAGCGTTGGCCTGGTCTCTGCCGGCTCTATGACGGAGTCTATGTAACCTCTTGCGGCAGCTATGTATGGGTGGAGGAACTTATTCTTGTATTCTGTAGCTAACTTGTTAAGTAGTTCTTGCCTCTCTTCAGGTGACTTAGCTTTAGAGAGCTCAGCCCTCCATATTATCTCGGCAGCCCCTTCAGCACCCATAACAGCTATCTCCGCTGTAGGCCAGGCCGCTACGAAGTCAGCGCCTAAGTGTCTGGAACCCATCGCTATGTAAGCGCCGCCGTAAGCTTTCCTCACTATGACCGTCAACTTAGGTACTGTTGCCTCGCTGTAGGCGTAGAGTACCTTAGCGCCATGCCTTATTATGCCGTTGTGTTCTTGGTATGTGCCGGGTATGTACCCGGGAACATCCACGAACGTGATTATAGGTATGTTAAAGGCGTTGAGTATCCTGACAAACCTAGCTATCTTATCCGAAGCGTTTATGTCTAAAGCACCTGTGAGAACCATCGGTTGATTAGCTATCACGCCAACAACCCATCCGTTCAGCCTCGCAAACCCCGTTATAGCGTTCCTAGCGTACTCTCTCGATACCTCGAAGAACGAGCCTTTATCGAAGACTGCGTCAATGACTTCATACATGTTGTAAGCTTTTAACGGGTCTTCAGGGACTAAAGTATTTAATTTCTCCTCCACCCTATCCGGGGGATCGCCTGAGGGCGTCCTAGGTGGTGCTTCCATATTGTTTGATGGGAGGTAACTAAGCAACTTCTTAACCAAGCCTATCGCTTCTTTATCATCCCTAGCTATGAAGTGCGCCACACCACTCTTAGTCACGTGTATTCTAGGACCTCCTAACTCCTCCTCCGTGACTTCCTCCCCTATGGCAGCCTTAACCACTCTCGGACCTGTTATGAACATATAGGACGTTTTATCAACCATTATCACGAAGTCCATGAGTGCCGGGGAGTACACCGCTCCGCCAGCGCAAGGCCCCATTATGACGGCTATTTGGGGTACCACGCCTGAAGCCATCACGTTCATGTAGAATATATCGCCATACCCTCGAAGCGAGTCCACACCCTCCTGTATCCTAGCACCGCCAGAATCGTTGAGGAATACTATGGGCATGCCCGCTGAGACTGCGTACTGCATCGCTTTAACGATTTTAGCCGCGTGCATCTCACCTAGTGAACCGCCCATGAACGTGAAGTCCTGGGCTATCCCTACCACAGGCCTGTTATTAACCCTGCCCATAACGGTGACTACCCCGTCACCGTAAGCCTTCCTCTCAGCCATGCCGAACTCCGTCGCTCTATGAGTTACCAACATATCAAACTCTAACATAGTGTTAGGGTCGAACAATAGTTCAAGTCTTTCCCGCGCCGTTAACTTACCCTTAGCGTGCTGCGCTTCAATAGCTTTTAAACCACCGCCTAACTTAGCCTCCTCCTTAAGTCTCCTCAACTCAAGTATCTTGGCTGGTAAGGACTCCCCCACCAATTTTAGACTCCCAAATATACTTTAAGAAACGTTAAAAACATTCCACAAGGCCTTATTGATTATTTTTAAGGAATACTACTTAATTATAGAAACGGTGCTAAGGAAGTGAGTGCTTCGGTGTACGTCGTTGAGGTTGAGGGAAGAAAATACAGGGTTGAGGTAAGGGACGGCAATAACGGTATGTACTTCGTCAAAGTCGATGGGAAGGACCTGATAGTCAGAGTAGGTAGCGAGGTAGAGGTTACGCAAGAATCCGAGCTCAGCGTAGCTGAAGAACCTTCAGGGAGTGAAGTCACTCAAGTAACGTCAGGAGCGGAGACAGGTCTTGAGCAGGTACTCGAGATAAGAGGTCCTGAAGTGCCTTCAGGAGCTGTAGCGATATCTTCGGAAATACCTGGGAAGATTCTTAAGGTCTTAGTCACGGAAGGGTCTAAAGTAAGTGTTGGCGACACGGTAGTCACTATAGAATCGATGAAGATGGAGCTAGAAATAAAGTCTCCTAGGAACGGCGTAGTGGAGAAGGTCTACGTGAGACCGGGAGACACCATAAACGTAGGCGATAAAATCGCTTTAATTAGGTAGGGGGCGCTTCTTAAATTCTGTGAGGTATTACGTATCCCTTACTCTCCCTCCCACCAACAACCACGTAGTACTCGTTATCCGGTACCGACTTCTCAAGCATTCCGAAAATCCTTAATGTCCCTCCCCTATACAAGAGGTAATTGTATTCTGCCTCGTAGCTTATTACCTCCTTAATAGCGGGTCCTTCAAGAACCCTAACTACCTGAGTTCTCGACGGGTAGAAAAGGGATTTACAATCTCCTCCAGCAACCTCAGCTATTAGGTTAACAGGCTTAAGAGGTCTTAGAACTAAGTCCCCGTACCTATACGTCCTCCTGTCAACAAATGTGAAGGTTATTGGCACTCCCTTAAAACACGTGAACTTATATGGCGGGATTATCTTAGCGTACGTCTCAGGCTCAATCCCTAAGATCCTCGAATTCTCTAATATCTTAGATGCTACCTTCTCCGCAGGCAACTTACTCATCTCTATGCTTGCTTGAACGAATTCTAGAGCTTCCCTACAACCGTATATCACTAAATCAACGTCTGAGTGAGGTCCGTGAATACGTGCGAGAATAGACCCCGTGACACCCATGCAATTAACGCTGAGCCCCGTCACGTCACTAACAAAATCCGAGACCTCAACACTAACCAGCTCCACAAAATCTTTGACGTGTTTTCTTAATTCCCTCAACCTCTCCTCAGGCTTAAGCCACTCCAAAACCTCTGAGACCTTAACCACCGGTATTGAGACCCCTAAGGTCGGGTCATGAAACCACGCACCCACCCCCGAAGACACGCGCAGGACTTCCTCAACACTATATTCCCTTAACACCCTCTCATAGTAAGTACCCCTCCCCCTCCAAGGGGTGGGCTTCCTCGAGGAAACGTATTTAAGGTAAGCTACTATCAAGCCCTTAGGATGCGTGTTCCCGACGACGACGTGTATTCTGTTATCTCGATCAATTATTAAGTCGTGGTCTAAGAAGCCCCTAACGTCAGACGGTTCGCTACTAATCATCTAAATCATCCAGTCCCGCATCATCACCAAGATATGTTCGATATCGCAGGTTATAACTCTGAGGCACACAATATTTTTAGGTTTAGGAGATGGAGGAATTCAGCGTTACCGTAGCTGGAGGGTTCCTAACCACCTCATTAGAGTTCGTTGAGGGTCCTCTCACCTTAGTCATCGATGAAGGCAAAATACACAGCATATCTCGAGGGACTGGAGGTGTTCTCGACCTACGTAGCTACGTAGTTATGCCCCCGCTTGCGAACATGCACGTACACATACTAGATTACGTGAGCCCCGAGATCGGCTGGGACCTAGATATTGACTCGGTCGTCGGGGAGCCTTACGGGCTTAAGTACTTAGTACTTAGCAGAGCGGGGATCAACTCACTGAACTCGGTAATAGATGAGGCCGTGAGCTTGATGCTGAGTTCAGGGGTGGGTTACGTCGCGGAGTTCCGTGAGTTAGGGGTTGGGAGCCTTAGGCTAGGTACCACGAAGCTCAGAACCCACTATGTTCTCGGCATGCCTTCAAAGCATGTGGGGGTAGGCCGTGAAATCGAGGAGATAATCAGGTACTCCGATGGGGTCGGTATTTCGTCACCACACTACTTCACGTCAGAAGACTTAAGAATTATCTTCGATTTAGCGAGGGGTTCGGGCAAGATAATTCATTCACACGTATCAGAGACTAGGGAGACTAGGGAGGAGGAGGATTTAGAGAAGCTTCTCTCTGCCGGAAAGCCTGACGCGCTGATCCACGGTGTTTGGTTGGGTTCTGAAGAGCTTCAACTACTTAAGGACCTGAGGATCACGTTGGTCTTATGCCTCAGGTCTAATCTATGGTTTATGTCTGGGTTACCTAAACTGAGGAACATATATGAGTTAGGGGTTGACATAGCTTTAGGTACGGACAACTTAGGCTGGATAAAGCCTGACCTGTGGAGGGAGGGCGAGCTACTTTTACTGCTTGCTCGTAATGCAGGGATTAATGACCCGGTATGGGTTCTTAAAGCTTTAACTAACGCTAACCCCGTGGGCGTGCGGAATTACATAGTCGAGGGGGGTGACGCAAACCTGCTTTTCTTGAGGTACTCGAACACCCCTCTTGAGAGAGCACATAATAAGCACTTAGCGTTAGTTAAGAGAGGAGGGAGCGAATTCGTCGCCGCTCTAATGCTTGGTGGTAAGTTAATGTATTTGGGTGGTGAGCTTGAGGAGACCGTACGTGAGAGTTTACGCGACTACCTCAGTCGATGGTAAGATAGCTTCAAGAACTGGTGACTCAAGACTTAGCTGTCCTTACGACAAGCTAAGGCTACATTCTATGAGGGCTATCGTCGATGGCGTGATGGTCGGTGCTAACACGGTCATCAGAGATAACCCTCAACTTACTGTCAGGCTTGTCAAGGGGAAAAACCCTGTGAGGGTCATTATTGACGGCTCCCTGAAAATACCTCTCAACGCGAGAGTACTTGACGTGAGCGAGGCCCCAACAATCATAGTAACGTCTTCTACAGCTAAGCAAGAGAAGATAGAGCAGTTGAGGAGCTTAGGCGTGGACGTCATAGTTATTGAGAGTGAATCATCGCTGGTAGACATGAGTAAAGCTCTGGAAGCACTACACGACAAAGGCTTGAGAGACTTGCTAGTTGAGGGAGGAGGTACTCTACTATGGCACCTCATATCCAAGAAGCTTGTGGACGAGCTTAGGATAACCATCTCCCCATACGTGATAGGAGGTAAAGATTCCGTAGCTTTGGTAGGAGGGGAGGGCTTCGGCGACTTGAGTGAGTGGTTAAGACTGAAACTAATTAATTACAAGATATGTAAGTGCGGGGACGAAATACACCTAATATATAAGGTTGCGTGATTTAATAGCATTTCTGCAAGAATTTTCGTTGAGGGTGATGTTAGTGAAGCCCAGAGTCTTCATAACGAGAGAGTTATTCGATGACGTTATGCAGAGGATATCAGAATACTACGATGTTGAGGTCTGGGATAGATATCAAGCTCCACCATACGACGTCTTACTTAGTAAGGTTAAAGAAGTTAACGCGTTAATTTCGCTCCTCAGTGATAGGATAGATTGCGGTCTACTGTCTTCAGCCCCTAAGCTACGGATAGTAGCTCAGCTAGCTGTAGGGTTTGACAACATAGATCTAGAGTGTGCTACCAGACGCGGCATCTACATAACTAACACGCCGGGAGTCTTGACTGAGGCAACAGCCGAGTTTACCTGGGCACTCATATTAAGCACAGCTAGGAGAGTTGTTGAGGGAGATATTTTCGTGAGGTTCGGAGAGTGGTGGAGACTTAAGACTGCTTGGCACCCGAAAATGCTCTTAGGTATTGAGCTAAGAGGAAAGACGCTAGGCATAGTGGGTTTAGGAAGAATCGGTAAGAGGGTGGCTGAGATAGGGGTTAAGGGTTTCGGTATGAGGGTATTATACTACGACCTGAGAAGAGATCTGGAAGCCGAGAGGGAATTAGGTGTTGAGTTTAAGGAATTAGAGGAAGTCTTTAAGGAATCCGATGTTGTTAGTGTTCATGTTCCTCTTACTCCTGAGACTAGGTGGTTGGTTGGTGAGGGTTTGCTGAGGTTGATGAAGAAGAACGCGATATTAATAAATACTTCTAGGGGAGGCGTGGTAGATACTAAAGCATTAATTAAAGCACTACAAGAAGGGTGGATAGCCGGCGCAGGACTAGACGTATACGAAGAAGAACCACTACCACCAAACCACCCACTAACAGCATTTAAGAATGTTGTCTTAGCTCCGCACGCAGCTAGCGCTACGTATGAAGCAAGACACGGCATGGCTGAAACAGTTGCTGAAAACCTCATCACGTTTTACGAAGGAAAAATACCGCCGAACTTGGTGAATAAGGAAGTAACTAGTGTGAGAGCTCCGGGATTCACGTAAAAGATTGTATCGAGTAGTATGTCTAGCGTGACTGATCTCGACGACAATTTATGTTTTAATTAAAACAATGAGATAATGTCGGTGATGAGACTGCATGCATTTTTGATGTTCTTAAGACTTTTAGATCCTGACGCAATAAAGATGAGGAAGGACTTTAACGTCATTGAAGCAATGATCGAGAACTCACTGGTGAAATCTCGTTACTGGGGGGTGAGGAGGTGATGCCGACGTGGGTTCGGTTAAAGTCTGTCACTAGGAGAAAGTCTTTTAAGATAATTCTAGTGTTTTTGATCGTCATAGTAGTTTTGCACGTTGTGCCCGTGCCTCCCGTGGGAGAACCGGTCGAGTCCCTAGCCAGAGAACACGATAAGTTCGTAGTAGTTGAAGGAGTTAAGGTACGTTATGTTGAGATGCTTGGTTGCGGTAACTTAACTTTTGTTCTGCTTCACGGGTTCGGAGCAAGCGTCTTTAGCTGGAGGGAAGTATTAAGTAACTTGTCTAACTATGGTAGGGTCATAGCTTTTGATAGACCCGGGTTTGGACTTACGGAGAGGGTAGATCCAGCCTCACTAAGCTTCAACCCCTACACGGCTGAGGGTCAAGCAAAAATAACTTATGAGTTATTAAGGAAACTCAACGTGAGTAGGGCCGTGTTAGTAGGGCACTCGGCTGGCGGGGGATTAGCTCTCCTCATAACGTTAGAACATCCTGAACTCGTGGATGCTTTAATACTAGTGGCTCCGGCTTGGAGAGCGCGGCAGAATAGCTTACTTGAAAACCTCCTCTACTCACTACCTCTAGCTGATAAGTACGGGCCCTTAATAATAAGAGGCTTCGTGAGTCAGTTAGAGCAAATACTCTATAGGGCCTGGTACGACAAGTCTAAACTAACAGAGGATGTCGTGGAGGGATATAAGTATCCTTTAAGAGCTAAGGACTGGGACAGGGGACTTTATTGGTTAATGAAACACGGAGGGTTCCCTGAGATAAGTAATTCGTTAAGGAGTGTTAAGCTACCGATCTTAGTAGTGCACGGAGTTAACGATGAGATAGTCCCGCTGAGCAGTAGTTTAGAGTTGGTAAGTCTATTAAGCAATGAATCAAACCCTAGACTAGTGATGATGAGTGAGTGCGGTCATCTACCTCACGAAGAAAAACCTGATGAGTTCCTTAAGATAGTTGAGGAGTTTATCAAGGAATTCACGCGATGAACACATCCTAATTTATTAAGGATTTTGCGACAATTATATCCTGAAGGTGCGTTCAAATGTACGTGAGGTATGCTCTACCTCTAGCACTGATTACTTTAGCGTTAATCGCTGGCGTAACACCGGTCACAACCCTTACGAACACCGTGGGGAAAGCCTCCGCCCCTAAAGAAGTCTTAAGTTGGTCAAGTTACGTACCTCCCAACGAGACTGAATGCGATATTATTGTGCCAGACAATTACCCTAGCATAAACATATCCGTCACTGCAGCGCAGCCAGGGCAAACAATTTGTGTTAGGCCAGGAGAGTATTTAGAAGTAAATGGGACAACCATAAATAAGAACGGTTTAAGACTCTTAGCTCTAGGAAGACCTGAGATACCGAATGAGAGCGTAATAATCAGGAGGAGTGGCTTCCTCTTGAGAATCCAAGCCAGCAACGTTGTAGTGAGCGGCTTTATCATAGTTCAGGAAGGTAGTTGGCATGGCATAGATATCTACTCAGGCTCTCAAAACGTGTCACTGACGTATAACGTAGTAACAACTACTAACTCTTCATTAACTGGTTATTACGGGATCAGGGTATATAGATCGTCGAACGTTATAATAGCGAATAACACAATATACGGATGGGCTAGTACTTACGGCATATTCGTTAACGAAGCAAGCAATAACACCATAGCTAATAACACGATATACAATAATAACAATGGTATTAGAATCCGCGCTACATCTACCTACCCAGCAAAATATAACAGAGTATTCCTCAATACGATCTTCAACAACACGTACGGGATATACTTCTCTATAGGTGCTGGAGGGAACCTCTCCAACAACGAGATATATCTGAACACCTTCAATAACACGAATAACTACGGCGTGTACGGAACCCCAGGCACTAATCGTTGGTACTCTCCCGTGGAATACACATACAGGTATGGAGACAAGTACTTCACGAGCTATATGGGTAACTACTGGAGCGATTATAATGGCACAGACTCGGACGGTAATGGAATCGGTGACGCACCCTACGAAATCAACTCTAATAACGTTGATGAGTACCCGCTTATGAAACCGCACAAAGAATACTTAATAGGCGTGGAGATCCCGACAACGACTCCTACGGAAACCCCCACCGAAACAACGACGGAGACCACGACAACGGAAACCGAGACGCAAACTAGCGTTATTACAGTAACTCACACCTACATACAAACTGAAACTATTACTGAGACAATCACGAAAACGACACCCATAATAGAGACCGAGACAATCACGTTCACGTCAATATCTACGGAGACTGTTACATCGACTATGACTGATACAGTAACTAGTACGGTAATAACTACAAAAACCGAAACACAAATAGGTACCATAAGTGTTACGGTGACTCAACCAGCACCACCTGCGGAGCTTCCGGTAATTGACTATAGAGTGACTGCTGCGACAGGCGTAATGATGTTGTTAGTTGGGTTCTTACTAGGATATGTTCTCAGAAGAAGGTAAGTAAGCTGTTTCTTTTTGAATAAAGATCTTCTAAGAATCTAAGCGTAAGCTATCTTATGAGTGCTACGAATATGTCATTAACGTTCGTACCAGTATATCCTGTTAGGATAGCTCTTCTCATCTTCTGGAAGAACGTGTAGCTATCGTTATTCATTAAGTACTCACTAGGATCTAGTCCTCTCACGATCGCTTCATCGTATAGTCCCTCATCTACCACGGCTCCGGCGGCTGGGCTTACTCCGTCAATCCCGTCAGTTCCCACGCATGCGGCTACCACATCACGTAAGCCCTTAATAGATATAGCGAGCGAGAGACACAACTCCTGATTCCTCCCACCGACGCCGTTACCCCTCACCGTAACCACTGTTTCACCACCCGCCAGTAGTGCTGCCGGCCTACCCACAGGTTTTGAGTATTGTGCAATGTTCTTTATGATGGAGCCGAGAACCTTACCAACTTCCCGAGCCTCTCCCTCAAGCATGGAAGTCAGTAATAATGTGTTAAAACCCTTCCTCGATAGGATCAGGTCTATGTATTCTAGGACTAAACGATTACTCGCTATAACGAAGTTCCGAACCTTACTGAAGAGCGGTTCTCCTTCCTTAGGTGTTTCAGGAACCTCACCGGCCAACCCCCTCTCAATGAATTTCCTTACCTCATGTCTTAACTCACTCCATAAGCCTCTTCTCTCCAGTATTCTATAAGCGTCGCTAAAGAATGTATTATCAGGTACTGTCGGACCCGAGGCTATGGTGTCTAGCTTATCACCCACCACGTCACTAATAATCAACGTGATAACCTCCCTAGCTCTCACATACTTGAGTAACTTACCACCCTTCACTTTCGAGAGCTTCTTCCTCACAATATTAAGTTCCACGATGTCAGCCCCTCTAGCCATCAACTCCTTACTGATCGCGGATATGTCCTCGATAAATAGGCCGTCTTCAGGAACTTCGAAAAGAGCTGACCCACCACCAGACACTAACGCGAGGAGTAAGTCATCTTCTCTAACCTCCTCACTAAGGTAATCAAGTAAGTGGAGGGAAGACCTCAAAGTATTCGTTCCGGGAAGAGGGTGATCGCCCCTCAACACCTTAACGGGACCTACCCAGCCCTCAATATCAAGCGTTATCACCACACCACCACACAAGAATCTACCGAGCAAATCGTGAACAGCTCTCAACATCTTCTCAGACGCTTTACCAAACCCGATCACGTGCACACACCCGGGAATGAGGGTTTCATACCCCCCGACGACGAGCTTACCTCCTCTCACGCTAAGATTCCTCATAACCGCATCATAAGGATCCGCTCTAGCCAGGCCTTCCTCAATTGTCTCCAAGAGTGTTTCATGGAGTGGTGAAATACTTAATTCCTTAAAGTTTCGAATAAACCTCGTATCACTCATTACCCTCCCTAAAATCTACATGATATAGTAGGTTATAGGTAAGGAGATGCTGAGATCTAGTCAGTCCTTAATGACATTAACTAAAGCTTCTGAGATCTCGCTTGTCTTAACTAATCCTCTTAAACCGATCTCCTTAGCTAACAACGTTGATTGGAGAGGTATAAAACCCTGAGTTCTTAACCAATCAACATCACCTAAGATCTCCCTCATACTGCCGGAACGCTTTATAATACCATTATCTAATACTATCACCCTATCAGCTACCTCGCTAATTAACTGAAGATCATGCGCTACCAAAACCACGGTACCCCCACTCTCAACAAACCTTCTCAAAGCGATCAAGAGCTGAAGACTTCTCTTATAGTCGAGACCTGAGAAGGGTTCGTCCAAGACTAGGGCTTGAGGCTTTAAGATAAGTATTGAGGCTATAGCTAGCCTATGTTTCTCACCAAAGCTTAGGAGATGGGGTGATATGTTTAAAGGCTTAACTAGGTCGACTACCTCAAAAGCCTCCCTAATCCTGCTCTCTATCTCTTCTTTCCTTAACCCTAATCTCTTAAGAGGAAAACTCATTTCCTCGTATAGCGTGCTCGCGAAGAACTGAGCTTCAGGATTCTGCATCACCATACCGACAATCCTTGCCAGCGTAGATGTAGGGGTTTTTCTAGTATCACGACCTGCCACGATCACACTACCCTTGACAGGCTTTAACAAGCCGTTAAAATGCTTTACTAGCGTTGTTTTCCCGGCACCACTATGTCCTATAATAGCTATGAACTCCCCCCTACAGATGTCTAGGTTAATACCCTTGAGAACCCACGGCAGGTTTTTCCCATACCTAAACCAAAGATCCCTAACACTAATTAAGACGTCTTTACAAGGCTTCTCAGATACCTCCGTAGGAATGAGAAACGGTGGCGAGCTCTCGTCAAGACCTAACTCACTTACTACGTTGAGAGCTTCGCTCATCGTTACAGGTATCTTATTCCTGATGGTTTGAGGCTTACGTGAAGCTATCTTATAGAAAATCTCAGAGACTTGAGGAGGCCTCACCCCGGTTTTCTGAATTAACTCCATATCGCTAAATATCTCTTGAGGAGTTCCCTCACCCACGAACTCGCCGTCCCTCATTATTATGACCCTGTCAGCGTGCTCGGCTATCCACTCGATCCTGTGCTCAACCACTAAAAGAGAAAGATTCGTCTCTCTCTTCAGTTTCTCGATCAAGCCCAATATCTTATGGGTACCTAAGTGATCTAGCATCGAGGTAGGTTCATCTAAAACAAGTATCTTAGGTCTTAAAGCAAGCACCGACGCGATAGCCAGAACTTGTTTTTCCCCTGGACTCATGCTGTGCGGGTCTTCAAATTCTCTTCCCCTAAGCCCGATGAAATCCAAGATCTCATCTACTCGCTCCTTAATTTCCTCCCTACTCAAGTTAAGATTTTCTAACCCAAACACTAACTCCTCAAGCACTGTAGGCATTATGACCTGGAGTTCAGGATTTTGAAATACGAACCCTATATGCCTACTTAACTCTTGAGGACCTACATCCTTAACATCCATACCTAAAACGGTCACCCTACCCCTCAACTCCCCTCTTATTACGTGCGGTATCATCCCGACCAAGGTATATAGGAGGGTTGACTTACCGCAGCCCGAGGGACCCATGATGACTACGGTCTCCCCCTCTGTCATTTTCAAATTGATATTCTTTAGAACCCATTCTTCACTAGCTGAATACTTAAACCAGAGATTCTCGATATCAATCAGCGTAGACATAACTCACGCACCCCTCAGGAAATAGTAGGTAGAAAAACCCGTTAATTTAAGGATGATTATAGACGAATACAAGACCAACAATAACAGCAACGCTACCGTGTCCTTCTTACCCCATCTAAGAGTGAAGTAATAAGATCTCTTTGAGTGAGCTCCGAAACCTCTAACACTTAAAACTATGCTTAAGTCCCATACGTAGCTCATCATCCTTATCACTAAAGGAACGAAGATAGGGACTACGTAAACTAGTTTCTTGATAGGATTTCTCGAATCGACCTCTAACCCCCTAGCTTTCTGAACGTCAATTATGTTTTTTATTTCAGTAAACGTGTACGGGAGTAATCCCAACGCTAGAGCGAACATAAAGCCCGCCTTATAGGATAGCCCAGCCTTCGTGACGACGTAATGTAAATCATACATTTTAGTAGTAGTCATGAGTAGCAAGAAAGCAGTGATCGGGTTTACT
This sequence comes from uncultured Desulfurococcaceae archaeon, assembly GCA_964482405.1. GTDB lineage: Archaea > Thermoproteota > Thermoprotei_A > Sulfolobales > NBVN01 > Zestomicrobium. The sequence continues at coordinate 31,194 of CAYZXH010000009.1, forward strand.
ATGAGGAAGAACTTCCCAGTACCCACTAAGAGACCCACATCAGTTAATCTCACGTTAACTAGAGGGAAGGTAGCGATGTAGTTCCCTACATCCTGATACATAGAGGCCCATACTAGGGTGGTTACCAGGAAAAATATTACGCTGTAGACTATGGTTAGGACGGCTCTCTTAACAGATATCTTAGCTAACGCCAACCCTGCGATAAGTGATGCGTACACGAATACGGAAACAGAACCATCCCACTGACTAGCTATGGAAGCCGCGAAAGCCAGAACAAACCAGAGTATCTTTACGCGAGCATCTAACCTATGTATTACGGAGTCTCTAGGCATGTAAAGCCCTGAAAGAGACATCGTGGACACTCCCTTATATTCTACAATTCCTACAGGGGTCTGAGTTAAAAAGCTTAGTTAATGCTAAACCATAAAACTAAGACGACCCAATAAACGATTAAGAACTAAAACCTTTCACACAATGATATGAATTTTTATCTCCCTTCTTTCAAAACTTTTTTCAAAAGCCTCAACCCCTCTGCTCAAGGGAAACTCAGAAGTAACTAGCTTATCCACTTTAATTACTCCTTCCCTCAACAACTTTATAGCTTTCTTGAAGGGCCCGCACCTACTCCCTGCAAGATTGACCTCCTTCACTACCAACTTAGTCACGTCGATCTCGGTCGGGATACCGTGTGTGGACTTAACGGCTATGACGCCACGCGGCCTCACTATCTCAACGGCTTTCTGAAGTCCTTCGGGGTTGCCTGAAGCCTCAACCACGTAATCAAACCCTGCACCTTCAGGCGTTTCCTTAGTAACTACTTCATTTAATTCCTCGTCAGATAATACTTCGTGCGCACCCATCTCAAACGCTATATTCTTTTTAGGTGTATCAGGTCTCGCCACAGCTACTAGAAGCCTCGGCTCATAAAGCTTTGAAAGAAGTCCTAAAGCCAAGAGCCCAACAGTCCCAACCCCTATTACCGCCACGTTTGCATTACGTGGTAACGGAGCTAATTCAACCATCTCAACCACGGAGGCAAGAGGCTCGACAAAAGCCGCTTGAACAGGGGTTAAGTCATTCACCACGTGTACTAAATCATACCTACTTACCACGTACTCGGCGAAGCCGCCGTCAACAGATATACCTAGAGTCTTCCTGTAGGGACAGTGCGTAGGCAAATCATTCCTACAGTACCAGCACCTACCACAATTAAAGTTTATTTCCGTGGTAACCCTAGCGCCGATCAAGGACTCCCCGCCACCCCAGCTCCTACCTACATCGACTACCCTACCAGAGATTTCGTGACCGAGTATTATAGGTATCTTACCGGGCTTGTACGTACCTTTATAAAAAGCCTTATCGGTTCCACATATGCCCGATCTCTCAACCCTAATTAATACTTGGTCTTCACCTAGCTCGGGCTCGGACACCTCCACTAACCTTAAATCCCTCGGCGAGTATAGAACTAGAGCCTTCATCCTTGATCAGCAAGTAATTAAGCAATTACAAGATTATTAAGGTTATTAAGTGGAAAACTCAAGCTATTTTAAAGTCGTTGCTAGCTTTATGATGACTGAGTGTGTTTCACTGGAGCAGGTGTTCTGACAAGCGCGTTCAAAACGTTACTAGCCACTCGCCTAACGAAACCCTCTAGTTCGTTAGCTAAGAGGAACTTAGTAGGCTTAACTAGCGAGTTGCTCACGAGTAGCACGGAAACTGTTCTCACGTTCCTCAAGAGTCCTAATACGTAAATCACGGCCGTCTCCATATCTACTGCCACCGCACCTCTCTTAACCCACTTATTAACGAAGCCCTCCTCAGTATAGAAAGCATCACAACTCACTATAGGGGCTACTAAATACTTAATACCAGATAAACGCATTTCCTCAACCACGTTCTCCAGCAACTGAAAATCAGGGACCGCTGCCTGAGAGACCGGTTCCTCTAAATACTGATAGAAGATCCCGCCAGAATAGTATGAAGCCCCGGAAGGTATAACCACGTCGCCCAAATCCAGATCCCCAATCATGGCGCCGCAGGTCCCCAACCTAATCAGGACCCTAGCACCGAGCATAATCAATTCTTCCATTACTAGAGCAGCCGACCCGGAACCTATTCCATGAACTGCTAGAGTGACTGGCACCCCCTTATAGAAACCCGTGAAGACGTAGTAGTTTCTAACACTACTCACCAGCCTAGGCTCTTCCAGAAAATCCTTAAGCAAGTTAATACGTGCTGGATCACCAGCGATGATGACTCTCTCCGCGATATCCTCCTTACTACGAACCCTTATGTGAACAGTTTCACTCAAGCACCATCGCACCACTCTAAAAACTTAATAACTTAATAAAAATTTATAAATAAAAACTTATAAACTATGCTTATATTTTATAAGTGTGGTGAATCCAAGTGATAGACCAGTATACATTACTAACAATCATAGGAGTCGTTATATTAATAGTGGGCATAGCGCTACTAGCTACTAAGAAGAAGGGCGGGTTCCTAGCTCTGTTAATAGGTCTTCTATGGCTTTTCACTATGGGGATCTACTACACATTCACTTATACTGGAGTGTATAAGACAGGTCTCTACCCAGTAGCTAATATAATAGGTATAGCTATATTAATAATTGGTTTAGCGGTAGTGATCTACTACTGGTCGCGTAGTGGTGTGTTGAGGAGGTGAGTGACTCATGTCTAAGACTATCTCCTCGGCTTTGTGGGTCTTGGCCTTCATAATAGCTGCGGCTTTCATAGCGTTTATATTCTACATAGGCTTCGACATACTGTCTAAGGGGCTTGAAGAGCCTAATAAATGGATAATAACGCAACCCTTCGTCGTCTTAGGGAGGGACTGGCTCTTCGTAATTAGCGGTATCTTATGGGTGATAGGTACCATAATATTCTTCATGGAGTTAAGCGGTAGGACCTTCAAGGGCTTGAGGATAGTAAGGCAGACCATAAAGTGGGACGCGATAGACGTTTCTGTTACGGCATTATCTGCAGCTGTCTACGGCGGTGCCTTAGCCGCTACTGGAGGAATACCCATCATACCGGGCTTCACGTGGGTTAGACCTGCGAACGCTCTAGCACCACTCTTTGGCATATTATTCGGTATTCCCGGCGCTCTAGGAACGTCCATAGGGAACTTCATAGCTGACGCGCTAGCCGGATATTTAAGTGTGGGGAGCATAGGAGGCTTCATAGGGAATTTCATAATAGCTTACGTACCGTATAAATTAATGAAGGATCACTCCTTCAGAACACCTCGTAGTATAATTGAGTTCTACGTATGGGGAGTCCTAGTATCTAGTATCTGGTGCTCACTATACATTTCTTGGTGGCTCGATTTCGCGGAACCCCTCATAGGATTACCTAAAGGATTTATCTGGGGATTCTTCGCTCCATGGGTAATATTCAATAACTCATTCATAACGGCCATAATAACCCCGATACTAGGCTTCATACTATATCCCCCGATAAAGGCTCGAGGTCTTTACTGGGCTGATAGAATTAAGATCTTAAGCTAATGATTATTTTTAATCATAACCCACTTCACGATTAAGGTTTAAGTTTTGCTTAAATATAAAGTATTGAGGTGATTATCCGTGCTAGTATGTTTGAGGGGGCTTATAGTATCCATGAGTGAAAGATACGGTCTAGTAAATAATGGATTAATTGTTTTCGATGATTCTACCGGACTGATTGAGGATGTGAGACGATGGGATGAGAGAGACTTAGTGAGGTGCGATCTCATCGAGGGTGACGAGCACTCTATAGTGATGCCAGGCTTAATAAATACTCATACGCATGCACCGATGCTACTACTTCAAGGTTTGGGGGCTGGCTTGACAGGGTTTGACTGGTTAAGGAGAATATGGTGTGTTGAGGGCTTGCTAAGACCGGAACACATATACTTGTCAGCTAAAGCCTCAATACTGTTGATGCTAGAAAACGGTATCACAACATTCGCTGATCACTATTTTTACGAGGAGGAAGTGGCTAGAGCTGTTGAAGAGCTGGGTGTTAGGGGTGTTCTAGCTAAGGGTGTCATAGAATATAGCGAACACGCACCAAAGCATACTATCGAGGAATCCGTGGGCTTCGCAGTAAGCTATAATAAGGTAGCTAGCGACAGAATAAGAACGATGATCGGAGTCCACGCGATGTACTCATGCAGTACCGAAACACTACTTAAGGCTGTTGAATCATCAGAGAAGTACGGCATAAGAATCCACATGCATTTCTCAGAGTCCTTACATGAGCTTGAGTATATTAAGAGTAAATACGGTGTGACACCCACAAGCTTAGCGAGGAGGTTAGGCATTCTTAAAACAGGGCCCTTACTAGCTCACGCTACGTACCTCAGTGATGAAGATATTAAGACCTTATCCGAACATGAAGTCTACGTGACTTACTCACCATTCACTATAATGAGTTGGGGCCAGGACATAGCGAGGGTAGGTGAGTTGATTGAGGGGGGAGTCACGGTGTCTCTCGCTACAGACGGGCCCGTAACAGACGGTGACTTAAGCCTATTCAAGCAGATGAAGCTAGCTATTGCTGCGCAGTCAAGCCGTTATAGAACGCCGACTAAGCTTCACCCAAAAGAAGTTCTCGAAATGACTACTAAGAAAGCAGCGAAAAGCTTGGGGATAGAGGATTTGGTGGGGGTCTTAGAACCTGGAAAGAAAGCCGATATTCTGGTGTTGAAGCCTCCTAAAACTAGGATAGTGAGTTTATATGACGATCCCTACACTACGATAGTCTACAATTTAGGAGATGAGAGCGTGAGTGACGTGTACGTTGACGGAAGGAAGAAGGTTTCCGATAAGGTCCCGCTAGGAATAGACTTAGAGAATCTACGTGAAAAACTAACGGATATTCGCACCGAGCTTCTTAGTGAAGCCGCGATATGTGGTAAGTGAATTAATGCTTTTATGCTCGAAGCCGAGGACATCATACCTTGTGAATTACGCTCGCCTTATTAAGGCGAGAGTCTTCATAACAATTTCCACAGGTTTTTTAGCGTTAGTTATCGCGCTACCCATAACGATCACGTCTACACCCTCCTCCACTATCCTCCCAACATCTTCCGGCTTAATACCTCCTGCCACGGCTACCTTAAGTGATGTTTCTTTCTTTATCCTTGCTGCCTCACTCAATAAGTCAGTCGCTCTTAAGCCTCGCGCTCTTTGCACGCTTATCCCTATATGGTACACGATCATGTCTACGCCCAGACGGTATAGTTCTTGTGCTCTCTGCAGAGGTCTTGGGTGACTTATTAAGTCCCCTATAACCAACTTATTGTAGTTACGTGCGGTCTCCACAGCTTCTTTAATCACCTCATCCTCCGCGGTAGCTAATACCGTGTACGCGTCAGCACCAGCCTCGTACATGATCATACCCTCAAGTCTCGGAACATCCACCGACTTAGTATCTGCCACGACGAAACAGCCAGTCAATTCTTTCAGAGACCTCACCGCTAACTTACCCCAAGACTTAATTAAGGGAGTCCCGACCTCAAGCCAGACATTCTCGCATCCAGTAATGGAAGCTATCTCAGCCGATAACTCAAGAACCCTCATTAAATCCGTTAAATCAAGCGCTACTTGAAGTATCGCCGTAATCACTCACCACACATGAAATATTTCCATACCTATTAATATATCTCCACTCCAATAACTCATCAAGGCAACAAGCTCAGTATTTTGAGTAACTCATGTTCTACGCAGGAGCTTCCCTGGCTTAGCTCCCGTACGCTTGCCCTCCCTAATCACTAATCTCCCGTTAACTAGTAGGTATTCCACGCCAGTAGAATACGCGTGCGGGTTCTCATACGTCGCTTTATCTCTTATTGTGTAGTAATTGAATACTACTATGTCGGCTTTGAAACCAGGTCTTAACAACCCCCTATCGTGGAGACCTAGCTTCCTAGCAGGTAATGAAGTCATTTTCCTTATCGCTTCCGGTAAGCTCAAGACCTTAGCTTCCCTCACGTATTTAGCGATGACCCTAGGGAAAGTCCCGTAGTTCCTAGGATGCGGCATACCCTCACCAAACCTCATGACACTACCATCACTCCCTATAGCTACTAGAGGGTGTGACACAGCCTTAACAACGTCCTCCTCACTCATAGTATGTATCACCACCCCGGTCAACCCCTTATCTTCCACGAGTAACCTAGCTATAGTGCTTATCGGGTCAACACCCCACATCCTCGAGACCTCATCAATGCTTCTCCCTAAGACCTCCGGGTGGCTCTCAGAGTATGAAATCCTTATCTTATCCCAATCAGCATGTCCTTCCTCAGGTATGCCATATCTCGATAAGAAATCCCTCAACACATTCAGTAAATCAGGGTTCCTTAACCTCTCAATCATTTTCTCAGCACCCCCCTCCCTAACCCAAGCTGGTAACAGAGCTTCTAGGCCTGTGGAGCTGGCTGTGTATGGGTAGGCGTCAGCGCTGAAGTCATAGCCCCTCCCAACATACTCTTCAATCAAGTTTAAGACCTTAGCGACACTCCCCCAAGCAGGGGGTCCAGCAGCTTTAATGTGAGACAATTCAAGACTGACACCGCTAGCTAAGCCTATCTGTATTGCTTCAATAACCGCGTCTAAGAGTCCCACACCCTCATTCCTCATATGCGTTGCGTAAACACCACCATACCTTGAAACAACCTTAGCTAACTCAATTAACTCGCGCGTATCTGAGAACATCCCTGGAACGTAGATAAGTCCTGAAGACATCCCGAAAGCACCTGCATCCATAGCTTCAGCCAGTAAATACTTCATCTCATCCAGCTGCTTTTCTGAAGGCTTAACCTCACCCACACCTAAGACAGCACTCCTTAAAGTCCCGTGACCAACCAAGACAGCCACGTTCAAGCTCTTCTCAAGCGCCTCAAGACGGGCAAGATACTCACTAAAAGAACGCCAAGGTATCCCACCGACTTCCTTAATAAATTCCCTCTCGCTATACTCTAGAAACTCCCTATTATTATCCGTTAGCGGGGCAGGAGAATACCCGCAATTACCTACCACTACGGTAGTAACCCCCTGAGTTACGTAATTATCGGCCGTGGGAACCACGAAGATACTGCTATCACTATGGTTATGAAGATCTATGAAGCCTGGAGCAATAAAAAGACCTTCAGCATCAACTACCTCCTCAGCTCTCTCAGAAGTTAAATCACCTATCTTAACTATGACGCCGTCAGCAACACCTATATCTTTCCTCCACGGCGGTGCGCCAGTTCCGTCGATCAAGAACCCCCTCTTGATTATGACATCATACATGCATTAAATCACCTCATAAATAATTTTCAATGTTTAAATTAAAACTTTAACGTAATCAAAAACGTGGTTAAAATGACTTAAGCGACCCACTCATCTAAGATCTAATAAGTCGAAATGACGTCAAGGACTTAATGAAAGTTTATTAATCTTAAAATGAGTTTTCCTTGGTGTATCAGTAATGAATAATAGGGCGGTATCCAAGCTTGTTGTCGCCGTATTAGCTCTGGTAGTAGTTATTGCTTTGGTATCTGTATACTTCGTGTTAACGCCTCAGCCTACACAAACCCCTACTACTTCACCTACAGGAACTACTACCCCGCAACTAAAGAGGACTTTAGTTATCGCCATACCTGAAGAGCCTATGGGGCTGGACGTGCAGCAAGTGACTTGGTCTAACGAAGTTCACGACTTGATCTTCCAGCCTCTGGTCGTGCTCGGCCCTGACATGAACATAGTTCCTGATCTAGCCTTAAGTTGGGAGGTTTCAGAAAACGGTACTGTCATAATCTTCCACATACCTGAAGGAGCTAAATTCTCTAACGGCGACCCGCTTACCGCTGAGGCAGTCAAGAAATCCATTGAGAGATATAAGAGTATCTCACCATATGCCGAAGACTTCGCCGACGTTCAGGAGATGGTAGTGTTAGATACGTATACCCTCAAGTTAATTCTTAGTAAGCCGGCACCATATCTCTGGGCAGTACTCGTAACTAATTACGGGGCACCCGTCAACGCTAAGGTAGCGGAGGAGGTTGGTAATGACGCCTTCAACAGGCTCCCGATAGGTAGCGGCCCCTACAAAGTCAAGGAATGGGTTAGGGGTTCACACGTAGTCTTGGTGAGGAACGACAATTACAGGACGAACATGCCTTTCGTAAGTAATAAAGGTCCTAACCCATACATAGATGAGATAATAGTAAGGTTCATACCGGAAGACCTTACTAGGATAGCCGAGCTTGAGGCAGGCCGCGTAGATATCGTTAGAGGAGTGCCTTTAGACGAGGTCAAGAGACTTAGAGAAAACCCGAACATACAGCTCTACGAAACGTTATCGCCAGGCATACACTACATAATGGTCAACGTGTTAAAGGAGCCTTTGAATGACGTCAGGGTGCGTCAAGCAATAATGATAGCTCTAAACAGGAGTGAGATAGCTACCGTACTAGATAATAACGTATTACCCTGGTACTCGTTCCTCTCACCATCGCAGATATGCTATAATAAGTCTGTCGAGAGCTTAGCTGAGAGTCTCTACTCACACGACTTAAACAAAGCGAGGGAACTCCTTGAGGAAGCTGGTTGGGTTGACACAAACGGGGACGGGATAGTCGATAAAAACGGTGTCCCGTTAAAACTCACCCTGCTCTCACCGACAGACGACCCGGCACTCAAGAAATCCGCGCCATTAATACAAGCACAGCTAGCTAAAATAGGCATAAGTATTGAGATCAAGGAGTACACGTATGATTACATAAGAGACCTGACTAGCGAGTGGAATTTCGAGTTAGCTTTGAGGAGGTTTTCGTGGGCTGATCCAGACATACTCATATACTTAGTTCACAGCGAATACGGCAATTACACGTACTCAAACCCCGATGTAGATGAGTTGCTGGAGCTGGGTCGCTCCGTAACCGACATGACTGAGAGGACCAAGGTTTACTCTAGAGCGCAGGAGATATTGTTGAGGGATCTTCCACTAATACCTCTCTTCGTACTCAAGGAGTACACAGCAGTCAACAAAAACGTCAAAGGATTGCTTGTACTCCCGCCTTACGGCACTCTCATAATAAATGACGTATGGATAGAGCAGAAGTAGTCACCAACATAGGCGTCTACGATGGGATTACTGACATACGTGGTTAAGAAACTCCTAATAGGAATCCCGGTTATCTTTGGCGTAACAATAATTCTTTTTTACATAATGTACATGTTGCCCGGAGACCCTATAAAACTCCTTTTAGCAGGAGAGAGGGTGACTCCAGCTAAGATAGAGGAGTTAAGAAGAGCTTGGGGACTTGATCAACCAGTTTATATACAGTACTTCTACTGGCTCTCACACGTCGTTAGAGGCGATTTAGGTGTTTCTATAGTTACTAAGGAGCCTGTTACCTTCCTTATTTCTCAGAGACTACCTTACACGTTGGCGTTAATGTTGATCTCGACTTTACTATCTTACACTATCGGCGTCGTATCGGGGATCCTGACAGCGCTGAGGAGAGGTACTCTAGTGGATAGCGTCGTGTCAATAGCTGGGATCGTCGGCTACTCAATACCTGGCTTCTGGTTCGGCTTAATGCTGATGTTAGTTTTCGGTCGCTACCTGCAACTCCTGCCAATATCTGGTTATGAAGGGCCGCACTCCCTGATACTGCCAGCATTATCTTTAGCGCTCCCCTCATCAGCTTACGTGATGAGGCTTACGAGAGCGGAAATGATTGAAGTACTTAATGAGGATTATATAAGGACTGCGTGGGCTAAGGGACTTAATGAGAGAAGGGTATTATTAGTTCACGCACTCAGAAACGCGATGATACCGGTAGTCGTCATGTTCTTTCTCGATATACCGTGGCTGATAGGGGGTGCGGTAGTGATAGAGACTTTATTTGCCCTGCCCGGGATGGGTAGGTTATTGTATGTATCGATAATAAGGCAAGACTACGCTGTGGTTCAGGGCATAGTACTGATAATAACGGTTCTCACAGTGGTCTTCAACACGTTAGGTGATATCGTGGTCGCTGTTCTAGACCCGCGCGTACGCGTGGAAAGAGAGGGCGGTGTGTGATGTGGTTTAATAAGGAGAAAATCAGGTCTTTAAGAAGTAACGAGGTATTAAGACTCTTTCTAAAGCATAAGAGAGGTGTGGCGGGTCTCATACTCTTATCCTTCATGCTATTCATAGCGTTGACAGCTGACTTCATAGCACCTAAAAGGTTTGACGAGGTAGATCCTTCATCTCGACTACTGCCGCCATCTACGGAGCATATTTTCGGGACTGACCAGCTAGGTAGAGATATCTTCAGCAGAATAGTTTACGGTGCTCGAATAGCTTTATGGGTGGGTTTCTTAGTGGTTATGGTTGAGGCGGGTATAGGAGTCCCTCTAGGCTTGATAGCCGGGTATTACGGTGGGTCAGTAGATAAGTTAATATCAGCAATTACTGACATGCTCTGGGCTTTCCCTCCGATAATCTTAGCTCTAGCTATAGTGACCATATTAGGTCCTGGACTAACGAACGTCGTTATAGCGGTCTCCATAGTTAGCTGGGCACCCTACACGAGGGTTGTAAGAGCTAAGACTCTCTCAATAATGAGCAGAGAATTCATAACTGCCGCCAGAGCTGTGGGTGAGTCTAGCTTAAGCATAATGTTCAGGTACGTCCTACCCAATACCTTAGCCCCGATAATAGTCTTAGCTACGCTAACAATACCTTCAGCAATACTCTATACTACGGCGCTCAGCTTCCTAGGCTTCGGTGCTCAGCCACCAACTCCTGACTGGGGCGCCATGCTCAATGAGGGTAAAGACTACATATTTAAGGCGCCTTGGTGCTCTATATTCCCAGGACTATTCATAACTCTGACTGCGTTAAGCTTTAACCTACTAGGTGATGCTTTGAGGGACGTTTTAGACCCTAAGTTGAGGCTTGAGTGATGCGAATGCCTGAAGTACTTCTTGTCGTGAGGGACTTACGGATATGTTATGAGACTAGCAGAGGCTGTGTTAAGGCAGTTGATGGGGTGAGTCTAGAGATTTATGCTGGCGAGACCTTCTGCTTAGTTGGTGAGACCGGATGTGGGAAGAGCACGTTAGCTCTAGCGATACCTAGACTACTACCCCCCAACGCGAAAATCTTAAGCGGCAACATACTATTCAAGGGCGTGGACCTGCTGAGAGTCAGCGGTAGTAAGTTGCAGGAGCTTAGAGGGAAGGAGATAGCGATGATTTTCCAAAACCCTATGACTTCCTTGAACCCTGTCCACAAGATAGGCTTCCAAGTAGCTGAGGTACCTGTAACACACTTCAAGATGTCGTGGAGGGAAGCGCTAGCTACCGCGGTGAGGCAGTTAGGTAGGGTCGGGATAGCGGATCCCGACCTGAGGTCCAGGGACTACCCACACACGTTTAGTGGGGGGATGAAACAGAGGTCTATGATAGCGATGATGACCACGTGTAAGCCCAGCCTACTAATAGCTGACGAGCCAACCACAGCACTTGACGTCACAATACAAGCTCAGATACTTAAGCTACTTCACGAGCTTAAGAACGAGTACGGCCTCACACTACTGTTGATAACTCATAACTTCGGTATAGTGGCTGAGGTATGCGATAGGGTTGGGGTAATGTATGCCGGGAAGATAGTTGAGATAGCTGACGTAACAGAAGTGTTTGAAGCCCCCCTTCACCCATACACTAAAGGACTGATAGATTGTGTGATAGCTAGAAGAAAATCAAAATCAAGGCTAAATCAAATACCTGGAACACCGCCCAGTCTCCTGAACCCGCCAAGCGGTTGCAGGTTTCACCCCAGATGTGCTTACGTTACACATAAGTGTGTGAGAGAAGAGCCTCAATTAATTGAGGTACGTAAGAATCACTTAGTAGCTTGCCACAACTATGAGAGAGTTGGTGGTGTTTCTTGGAGCTCCTCGTAGTCGAGGATTTGAGGAAGTACTTCGAGTTTAAGAAGGGTCTCTTCGCTAAAAAACAATACGTGCGAGCAGTCGACGGAGTTTCTTTCAGCGTTGAGAGAGGGACTACGTTAGGGGTCGTCGGTGAGTCAGGCTCCGGCAAAACCACTCTAGGGTTAACTATCCTTAGGTTAATTGAGCCTACCTCAGGCAGGATCTTATTCAACGGTAGCGACGTAACACGTCTCAGTAAGGAAGAACTCAAGCATTTTAGGAAGTCTACGGGCATAGTCTTCCAAGACCCGTACTCCTCACTCAACCCGAGGATGAGAGTGAAGGAGATACTTGAGAGACCCCTGAAGATACATAGTAGCGAGGATGAGAAGTCACGCGTTGAGAAAATAATCAAGACTTTAGAGGAGGTTGGCTTAAGCGCGGAGCACTTAATGAGGTACCCGCACGAACTCTCAGGCGGTCAGCAACAGAGAGTAGCTATCGCGAGAGCAATAATACTTAAACCGCTTCTAATCGTTTTAGACGAGCCAACCTCCTCTCTAGACGTGTCTGTTCAAGCACAGATACTAAATCTACTATTAGATCTTCAAAGTAGACATGAATTGACTTACGTTTTCATTACGCACGACCTCCTCACAGCCAAACACGTCAGCGATTTCATTATGGTGATGTACTTAGGTAAGGTTGTGGAGTACTCAACCGTGAAGGAAATCTTCAGCAATCCAATGCATCCATACACTGCCTCCCTCCTATCATCAATACCTATACCAGACCCTAAGTTAAGGGGTAGGAAGCGTGTGAGCGTGGTTGGAGAGCCGCCAAGTCCTCTTAACCCGCCTAAGGGTTGCAGGTACCATCCTAGATGTCCCTACGCCACAGATATTTGCGAGTTGAAGGAACCTGAACTACTTGAGCACAACAAGAAACACTTCGTAGCGTGTCATAGGGCGGGTGAGCTAAGTTTTAGAGAGTTTCTCGCGAACATGGATAGTTTTTTATCTGAATAATCTAGTATTAGCTTGGTGAGTTTAATGGACCTCACTCTTCTCGAGGGTTTCGTTCAGGAAAGACTAACTAAGTATAAGTTTCCAAGTATGAGCATCGCTTTATTGAGGGATGATGAAGTAGTTTATTCTAGAGGCTTCGGTTTTCGGGACATCAGTGAGTCACTTCCAGCAACCCCTAACACCAACTACTGTATCGGTTCCGTGACTAAGGCTTTTACCGCAGCAGCGATCATGCAGTTAGTTGAGAAAGGCTTGATAAGTCTCGAGGACCCTGTAAGTAGGTTTGTTGACGTCATAAAATCTGACGAAATAAAGATTCATCACCTGCTCTCACATACTTCAGGCATACCTGCTCTAGGCTACGCTGAAGCGTTAATAGATAGTTATTACGGGTTAAGTAATTACTGGCTACCCACAGCTACCCCGGAAGACGTGATAAGCTTCATGAGAGATTATACTAAGTGGTTCCTCCACAGACCTGGCGAGAGGTGGTTCTACTTAAATGAGGGTTACGTCTTACTAGGTAAGATTATAGAGAGGGTTAGCGGGGTGAGCTATGAGTCTTACATTAAGACCAACATACTAGATAAGTTAGGGATGAGGAAGAGTTACTTTACTAGGGAGGAGTACCTGAAAGATAATGATAGAGCAACACCATATATCATAAACAAAGAGGGCAAGCACGTTAAGGTAGAACCCGTCTTCGGGATCTCGGCTGACGGCGGTTTATTCAGTAACGTGATCGACTTACTCAAATTCGTTAAAGCCTTGATTAACAAGGGCGTTCATGACGACGTGCAGATCCTCAGTAGAGACTCGGTTGCCTTAATGGAGAAGGCCTTCACTAAATTACCTTATGAGACCCCAGTAGCGGATTCCTACGGTCTCGGCTTAATAATACGCCACGACTTCTTCGGTCGTAAGTTAGTCGGTCATAGCGGGTCTGTGCTGGTCTACACGGCTTACGTAGGTTACGTGCCTGAGGAGAGGGTAGGTGTGGCTATCTTATCTAACGCGTCGGGCTACCCACTATCCCTTATCGGCGGGTACGCACTAACCATATTACTAGGGAGGGATCCCGAGAAAGAACTCCATTACGTGTTAACTGAGAGAATGTATGAGAAGTTAGTGGGGACCTATAAAAACTATAAGGAATCTGTTAGAGTACGTGTTAAGAGGGATGGGGATATGCTGTTCATGGAGGAAGATTCTAGTGATTCAAGCCCCGTACCCTTAGTACCGGAGAAGATATCAGGAGATTACGCTCTGTTCAAGATCTACACTCTAGCTAGTAAGATCCCCGTAGAGTTCTATATCAAGAATTCAGGAGAGGTCGTGATGATATACGATAGATACGAGTTACTAAAAACGAGCTGAGATTGATTTCAAAAATACTGGATTTTCAGATTACTTAATCCCTTTAAGGTAATTATAAGCTAACAATGCGTGCAACGCTGTCCCTAACCATAACACGTCCTCATCCACGTCGAATTTTGGGTGATGATGCGGGTATATTATGCCTTTCTCCTTATTCTTTATGCCGAGTGATATGAATGCGCCGGGGACTTCCTGAAGGTAGAATGAGAAATCCTCAGCACCCATAGTCATTAATGCTTCGGAAGTCTTCGTTATCTTACTAGCTACCTCCATGACGAAGTCGGCTAGTTCCGGGTTGTTGATTACCGGTGGGTAGAAAACCTCACTTAACTCCAGGGTTCCGTCACATTCCCACGCTAGTGAGTAGTGCTTGACTATAGACTCTATTCTGGCTAATACCTTATTCCTCACGTTAATGTCAAACGTCCTGAGAGTCCCGCTGATTCTCACCTCATCAGGTATCACGTTACTTGCTTTACTGCCTTCAAACTTAGGTGTTGTTATGACGACCGGCGTTAACGCGCCCACATTCCTAGTGACTATTTTCTGTAGAGCGTTGTAGATGTCAGCGGCAGGGGCTGTAGGGTCTCTAGTTAGTTCTGGGTGTGCTGCATGACCCCCCATACCCTTGATCCTTATTATGAAGGAGTCTGCTGACGCGCACATAGGTCCTCTTCTAGTGGCTATGGTGCCTGCCGGCAGGTCAGACCAGACGTGAATACCGAATATCGCGTTGACGTCTTTCAGATATTCCTCCTCAACTATTTTCTTAGCCCCACCACCTCCCTCCTCAGCGGGTTGGAAAATTAGTTTGACGGTCCCTCCTAAGTATTCTTTAATACTTGAGAGTATTTTAGCCGCACCTAACAACATGGCTACGTGAGCGTCATGACCACAAGCGTGCATTTTACCGCTGATCCTAGACTTATAAGGTACCTCATTCTCTTCCTGTATTGGAAGAGCGTCCATATCAGCTCTTAAAGCCGCAACACGATTCCCACCCCCCTTAATGAAACCTATCACCCCCGTCTCAGCAGCCCTAACGTACTCAATACCCATGCCCTCTAACTCCCTCATAATAAGCTCCGAAGTCCTAAACTCCTCAAAACCTAACTCAGGGTACATGTGGATATTCCTCCTCAAACCAATCACGTAATCACTTAATGACTTAGATAGCTCAATAATCTTAACCTCAACAGGATCTAACACCATACTAAACACCTACTAAAGATAAAGAATTCCTGATAAAAACTTTTCACGAATGAAGCCTTTGATATGACCTGGCGCATGAAGAACTCTAATTTCTAGGTCTTTACTAATCCTCACTGACCTCCTCCCCGTCCTGAAGGGCGGGGCTTTCAGTTGTAAGTAGGGGTGAAGCATCAATACCCACGAAGTAGCGGATATTAACGTCGCGATTAGTAGTA
>CAYZXH010000010.1:0-46451 GCA_964482405.1 uncultured Desulfurococcaceae archaeon
CGCCGCCCTTACGAGGCGGAGGTCCGGGGTTCGAGTCCCCGCGGGCCCACTAAACGCGTTAAATAAATTTAACTCATTATGTTAGCCAAAAACAGCGGAGAGTATTAAGGAAGTAACTTCGTTTTAGTAAGATTACCCAAGACGTGACAAGAACTTCCGAAACAAATGAATCTGAATGAGAGATCTTCGGGGTTCATTAGTTGTGTAGATATTGATGTTAGGGATTCCCTCAGCATACCTATGAGGTGAAGTTCTCAACTCAGGGTCTCACGCGTCAGCATCCAAACCACGAATATCGCGGTAAGGGACACGACCAGATGTACTTCTATCGACTGAATTGAACTAATTAGGGGTGCTACCGTTTGAAGTACTGCAGCCGATGAGAACAGCACTACGTTAAGAAAAGCAACAGCAGTTGCTGAGTATCTTGAGTCATAACCTTCTTTAGCCATAGAGGCTACTATAATGTGCAGACCTGACGCCACACCTAGAGTAATTATCGATGTAATTAGTAGTGATGCGTTACCTATAAGTGATGAGTGAAGCATCAATACCCACGAAGTAGCGGATATTAACGTCGCGATTAGTAGTAATGACTTCCTACGTCTTAAGACTTTGTCGCTTAAGAACCCCGTAACCGGGCACGTCAACGCGAACACAAGCACCAGCACCATCAAGTACTGACTAGATACATCAGCTTTCAAATAGAAAACCTCACTCATGAGTTTCTGACCCCAAGCAGATTGAAAAGATAACACGACGCCGTAAACGCCTGCAGCACCGATGCTAGTACCCCATATGTGCGGGTCTCTAACCAATTCCCTAATGTGCTTAACAGTACCTCTCACGCCTTCAGAACCCTCAGAACCCACATCATTAGATACAGCAAACACGATCACAGCGATAACGAATGTAAGCACAGCCAGCAAAATTAACGTAATTCTCAACCCAATAACATTTAGCATTACCCTCAACGGGTATGTCGCCAGCAATGCACTGAAGTTTCCGGCCATCAAAGCGTATGAAGTAAGTCTTCCTTGGAAAGCCTTATCGTAACTTAGAGATGATACTCTCTGATATGATAGGAAGGCCACTGACGCTGAGAAACCTATGAGAATTCTGCCGATAATTAATGCTGCTGGACTCGCTAACAACATGAGGAGAGTCCCCACACTCAGTATTGTGAAGAACAAGGCACCAATCCTCTTAACACCGTAAGTATCTAGCAACACGCCCACGAACAGTTGCGCTATCGTATAGGCGTAATAGTAAGCCGATGATAAGAGGGCGAGCAACACATTCGCATTAACGTTATAAAGCTCAGCTATGCTATCTATCTCCACTTTCATAACTCCCGTCATGACTCTGTGGAAGTACACCATGGCATATAATAGGAGAAGAGACCCTAATAGTGTCTTAGACCCGCTATGTCTCATCGTTGCGACAGCCAAATTTGTAGTAACGGATCCGTATTTAAGCAATGTTTCTGTAGTCATATCCGCTAATATTTGATATGTACTGGGGAAATAATTAAGTTATTGACAATTGAGAAGAGTAGAGACCTTCTTGGCGCCTTAGAGAGATTTACTCCGAGTACAGCTTAGGTAGTGGTAATGGACGGGAGACCCGGCCCAGGCTAAACCCTCAGAAAAGGGGATGTAGCCCCAAACCTCCCCGCCATGGGTGAGGGTTCCGCTAAGGTGGGGAGGAGGTCACGTATTTTATTTTTAGGAAGTGTGTTGCGCACGAAATACAGGGGTCGTAGTTTCTGATTGTTTGCTCTGCTAGCCACTGAGTTTCATCTAGGCTTAGCGTCGCCAGCTTATCGCTTAATGCTAGGAGGTCTTCTTCTATGCTTGCTAAGTTCTGTGAGGTTGGCGGTACTATGTTGGCGTTGATTACGTACCCTCTCTCATTTATTTCATATCTATGGTAAAGTATTCCTCTAGGAGCTTCAGTTATCGCCGCACCAACACCTCTCCTCACAACTCCTTCCACGTATGGTTGTTGAGGCTCCCTATAACCACTGATTAGCTCCTCTAGTTCTAAGACCGCATGATATACTTCAGCAGCCCTAGCTATTATTGATTGAAAGCTATTGTGTAGGGGTGCTCCGTAACCGTAAGACTCTACAACACCCCTAACCTCCGGGTCTAGAAGATCGTAATTGTTGTTGTACCTGGCCAGCGGGCCCACCACGTAGTGACCCCTACCCTTGAGCGCGTACCTAAGGGATGTTGAGTACTTCGCCTGCTCCACGACAAGAATATTCTCGAACTCGTCTTCAGGTACGTTAAGCCCCTTATTAGAGACCACCCTACCCTCAAGTATCGGGTACTCACCCACACCCCTAAGCGACACGAGCTCCACATCCCTCTTTAAGTCAGGTATAGGTAGCTTAAGCACCCACTCAAGCAATTCTCTCGCATATTCCCTCACCTCATCCAACCTCTTCAGCAGGGGGAGTAACTCATCCCTACGGATGATTCTGTGGAAGCCCCCGACCCTGCAGGAGATTGGATGAACAGAACGACCGCCCACAACGCTCATTACCTGATTACCCCACCCCCTAAGCTTCATGCCCTTCCTAACTATATCTGGGTAATCCCTAGCCATACTCAAAACAGACTCGTAGCCTAGGAAGTCCGGCGCGTGAAGCATGAGGACATGGAGTACGTGGCTCTCGATCCACTCACCTAGGTATACTATCCTCCTGAGCTTTCTTATTTCCTCAGGCACTTCAACACCTAAAATCTTCTCCAGCGCCCTACTAGAACTCATTATGTAAGCTATAGGACAGATACCGCAAATCCTGGCGGTTATGTCGGGCACCTCATAATACTTCCTCCCCCTCAAGAACGCTTCAAAGAATCTCGGGGCCTCGAAAATGCCTACCTCAACCTTGGAGACCCTGCCATCACTTAACTCAACGAATAAGTTACCCTCCCCCTCAACTCTAGCTAAGTAATCTACCTTAATGATCTTACTCATACTCCTCAATCACCTTCCTAAACTCTTTAGCCCAATTAGTGAATTGCTTGAAAAGAAGCTGTATTTCTCTAGGCTTGATATTCAGTTCCTTAAAGTGAGTGTTCAGAGCATCCGGCTTAGGATCTATCATGGGGCCGTAACAGCCGTAACAACCCCTACCATAAGACGGGCATAGAGCGCCGCAACCACCCATGGTGACAGGCCCTAAACACGGAATCCCCTTAGCAACCAAAACGCAGACATTCCCCCTCCTCTTACACTCCACGCAAACAGAATCAACAGGTAGTGTGGGAGGTGTCTTGCCCTTAAGTAATTGCAGAATGAATGAGAGTAGTTGATCCTTACTGACAGGGCAACCACGTATCTCGTAATCAACCTTAACGTATTTTGAGGGCGGCTCAACATACTTAAGCACCTCTATCCACTCAGGTCTAGGGTAAACGTATCGTTTATACTCCTCCGTATCAGCCCAGTTACGCAGGGCCTGTATCCCGCCGGAAGTAGCGCAAGCACCTATAGCTACCAAGACCTTAGACTCCTCCCTAACCTTTTTAATAACCTCGACCTCGTGAGGTGTTGAGATAGAGCCTTCCACGAATGCCACGTCATAAGGTCCTGAACCAACAAATCTCCTAGCCTCATAAAATAAAGCAAACTCTATGAAGTCACTCAACTGCAGTAACTCATCCTCTAAATTAAGGAACTGTAGCTGACACCCATCACAGCTAGAGAACTTATAAACAGCTACCTTCAGCTTCCTCATATCTGATCAACCCAGAAATACCTACTTATGAACCAGAGAGGGAATACAGGGCCGTGCTTACAAACAAAGTATGGACCCATCTGGCAATGACCACATAAGCCGACACCACACTTCATCCTCCTCTCAAGAGAGAGGAAGATCTTGTTAGTCTTAAATCCCCTCTTAAGTAATTCCTGAACAGCAAACCTCATCATTATCTCAGGACCGCATACGAAGGCATAGGACTCGCCGGGATCCACGTCCACGTGCTTTATTAAGTTAGTCACGACCCCAACATTACCTCTCCAGCCATCATTAGGTCTATCCACAGTTACGTAGAACTCCGTGTTAGGGATTGACTCATAATCACTATACTCATAACTAAACATTAGGTCCTCAGGGGTTCTAGCCCCGTAGAGGATAATCAACTTACCGTACATGCTCCTATTCTTAGCTACCTCCCTTATCACAGGTCTTAAGGGAGGTAGACCAATCCCTCCAGCAATCAAGACTATGTTCTTACCGGTCACCACATCCATAGGCCACCCGTTCCCGTAAGGTCCTCTAAAGCCGATCACGTCACCCTCCTTAAGCAATTCGAAAGTCCTGGTGACGGAACCCACGAACCTAACAGTGTGTGCCACAACCCTCGACTCCACGTCTAAGTCGCTGACGGAGATCGGGACCTCACCGACTCCGTGAACGTAGAGCATGTTAAACTGGCCCGGCTTAGGTAACTCAACACCGTCAGGTAGCCTCACGTAGTACGTCCTAACGTTCCAAGACTCGGTCCTCACACGAGTTATCGTGGCTTTTAAGGGAATTAGCGCTGTCATATACTTACCCACTCTTACCACCTCTTAAAACACTCCTCACTGTCTCCCTCAAATCTATGCCTGTAGGGCACCAAGTAATGCATCTCCCACAACCTACACACCCGAACGTACCGAATTGTTTTACCCAGTAAGCAAATTTGTGTAGAACGAAATGTCTGTACCTAGCCCATAAATCAGGCCTGAAATGCCCTCCAGCTACCTGACCGTAGGTAAAGTTTAAGCACCCGTCCCACACCCTAACCCTCTCCGCGGATCCGTCAATTAATGGGACATCCAGCACGTCGAAGCAGAAGCACGTAGGGCAAACCATGTTACAGTTCGCGCAACCAAGACACTTCTCAGTAATTTTCTCATACACCTTAGACTCAATACGTAACTCAAGCTCCTCAGGCAACCCGTTAAGCTCAAACCCTGTTCTAGCTTTCTCGCTGGCGCTACGCATCGTCGCCTCAAACCTCTCGTACGTGGCATCATCGATGGGTTCTACCTCAAGCAGGTTGAGGAGTTTCAGACCCAACACGCTCCCCGCCTCTAACACCAACTTATCACCCAGCCTAGTATATGCTAAGTCGAAGGAGTCCCTAGCCCTGGGCCCAGTATTCATGGTACTACAGAAACACGTGTTGCCCGGGGTGGTGCAGTTCTCCACTATGAGGACTAAGTTCTTCCTGAGGCTCTCATAGTAGTCGTCAACCCCTAAGAGAACCCTGTCAAGCACCTTTATAGAAGCTAAGTCACAAGGCTTTAAACCAAAAAACGCGAGTCTACGCACCTCACGTACCGGGACAACCACATCCCACCCACTAGAAACCTTAAAGAGTGTTAGATAGGGCGGGTAAAGAAATTTCTTAGGTGAGTCAGGCCCGTGCCTATAGAAACTACCTCTAACCAAAGAGTATCTGCCAGGACCCTGAACATCCTCCACACCCTGCGCGAGCTCATCAAAAGAGCTTAATTCCTCTAACCTCAACACACCATCAACTACCTTATATCCTACGACGAAATACCCAGACTTCCTCAACTCATCAAACAAAACCCTTAAGCTATCAACTCTCCCCGCGTAAAGACCTGTTAACGACACCCGTATCACCAGCCCAGGTAATCACGAATCACGCTTAATTCATTAATACATTACATACGTTGAAGTCATTTATAAGCTTTAACCACACCGTTTGTCCCTAGATGTTTATTCTCGTTAGTTTGTTTTTATTTGTTTGTCGCATCTAGGGACTTTCTCCTCACTCACTCCTTCATCGATAGCACAACTACTTCTGGGGCGGGGTCATCGGGTATCGGGGTTAACGGCACGGACCCCTTGAGAGTCAGCCTGCCTAGGCTTGGAGCATCGCTCCCATCACCCAAGCAGACACAAATCATAAACGAAATCAAGACTTATAAACCTAATCCATAATCATCAACTATGAAACAGCCCCATTAGCAAGGAAGTCAATACTTCGAGATCAAGTTATAGATATAGTCCTTATAGCTCTGGAAATCCGTGTTTTCCTCCCCCACCACGCATTCCTCGTAATCAACTGTTGTCTCATTCCTTGAGCGATCTATAGAGAGCCTTATCCTGCAATCACCTACTTCAAGCAGTCTCTCGTCATGAGTCACAAGTAGTACCTGAGCCCTACCTAGGTTACTCCCTATAGACTCTATCAACTCCCTCAACTTCTCAACCCTCTCGGGACTGAAGCCTAGCGTGGGCTCATCTAATATTAAGACGGAATCCCTCAACTCCCTATTCAAGTCCCTCACAACCCTATTCAAAGCCAGCCTATACGCAAGCCCTAAAGCAGTTAATTGAGCGCCGCTAGGCTGTGAGATCTCGCGTTCGCCGAGTGTGCTAACCCTAACCCTTACGGAGGGCTTGAAATCGCTTACTGAAGCCTCAACCAGTTCCTGATCCTCAAGAAGCTTAATAAAGTATTCTTGGAAATACTCGTTAAACCTCTCGTGCGCTATGCCGCGCACAGTATTCTCTATAGCCTCGACACCCTTGTAAATATGGTTGAGTAGGCAATCCCTGATCTTAGCTAGGAAGGAAGCCCTCAACTCAAGCTTCCTTAACTCCTCACTCAACTCACTATACTCCTCCAACCTCTTCTCCAGATTATTTATTTGCTCGGATACCTCACCTAACTCCTTACTACGAGCGACTTCCTCCTCCTTAATCTTCCCTAACCTCACCCTCAACTCCTCAACCCTCTTACTCATCTTACCGTACTCTTCCTCACAAACCCTAAGCTCCTCCAAGACCTTAGGTTTCTCCGTGACCTCCTGCTCAAGCTTGGAGATCTCGTCATGGAGTTCCTTAACCTGACTTATCTTGGTGATGACGACGTCCACCTCCCTAAGCTCCCTCAAGACCTCGTCAAACCGCTTACTCAACTCATTCCTCATCGCCTTAACATCCTCTTTCTCTACGGAGAGCTTGAGTTGAAGAGACCTCCCAGACCAGAGCTCCTTAACCAAAGGCACTATCTTCATAGCTACCTCACGCACCTCACTAATCTTCCCCCTAATTAACTCCTCGCCGTGCTCGCGAGTAATCGACTGCCTACACAGCGGGCACACGCCCTGAGCCACGACGCTCCTCATCTCCAGAACTTCATTCCAAGCCTCCCTAACCCTGCTCTTCAGGTTCTCTGCCTCCGTCTCCAGCCTGAGCACGCGCTCTAGAACACTCCTCTCGTTAACCTCAATCCTTCTCAGCACCTCATCTAATTCCTCAAGCTTCTTAACTATGTTAGAACGCTCACCCTCCAAACCCAACTTACGTGTCTGGAGCTCATTAACGAGTTTGTCGACATCCCCGACACTACTCAAGCCTACCTCTAATAAGATCTTACTGAGTTTCTCCCGCTTACTCACCAACTCCTTCTCTTTCTCGTTAATCACTTTAATCTTGTTCTTTAACTCACCCATCCTAACACTCAGCTTATTTAACTTAACACTCAGCTCCTCCTTCTCAGCTTCTAGCGAGTCACGAAGCTTACGTAACTCGCCTAATTTCTTATCTAGCTCTTCACGCCTACCCCTTAACTCACCTAGCTTAGCCCTCACCTCATTCACGTTAATCTTTTCTAGAGTCTTCCTACGATCTTCAATCATTTTATTGATATTGTAGAGCTCACTGCCGATTACTGAGTTCTTACCCTTAGCGATTTTCTCGATGTTGTTCAATATAACCATATATCTCTCTAACCCTAAAACCCTATCAACCAATTCTCTCCTCTGCTTATCGTCTAGAGTTAAGGTCTGGTGTATGTTGAATTGAGGGACGTACATGACATTACTGAATATGTAGGTGTTCCTGCCTTTCCTCGGATCCTCTCTCAAGCCAAGCACCTCAAGTATTTTCTCGGTGAGATCTTCTGAGGAGTAGTTACTGCTTGACTCAACCTTGAGCGACTCGTCAGCACGGCTAAGTATCGTTATCTTCCCTCCCCTATCCCCGTTAAGTCTTCTCTCAATCAGTACCAGCTTACCCCTATGATTTAGGAGGACCTTAACCATCGCTGAGGACGCGCCAACCCTAAGCAAATCGTCTTTGTAGGGGCTCACAAACCCTATGAACGGGTCGTTCCCCTTCTGACCCCTCGGCAGACCAAATAACGCGTAGTTAATGCCGAGTAGTATGGAGGTCTTCCCAGTCCCGTTATCGCCGTAAATGACCGTGGTCCCGAACTGGGGGAAGACTATCGTCTTATCAACATAACTCCTGATATTCCTTAACCTAACTCCCAGAATCCTCGTCCTCACTCACCCCACCAAGAACGGCCCTCAGGATAGCGCCACTCTTACTACCTAAGTCTTCCTCCATCTTAATCAGCTTACTATACTCCTCCCCAATCTCACTACCGTAATCGAAATATGCTGGTACGTAGACAGGTACGGGTTCACTAACACTTAAGTCAGGCGTGTAGAGATACCCCTCCCTATCACTAAGACTCGGCAACGCCTCTGCTGGAACGCCTATGTCACTTAAATAAGCTATGTCGGCTCTATGCTTAGTTCTCAAAGCTATTAAAGTATTGAAGTTAGCTAATATCTGCTTCTCAATCATGGTCGCTATCTGCGATAAAGCCACCAAGCCAATCCCGAATTTCCTCCCCTCCCTAGCTAGCCTAGCGAAGATGTTGTAGGGACTTAAAACCCTATCGGGACTGAGGTAGAGGGGTGCCTCCTCTGAAACCACGGCTATGACTGGTTTCTTCTTAACCTCCTCAACACCGGAACGCATCCTCCCCTCAAAAACCCTCCTCAAAATACTGATAATCACCATATCACCGAGAGATAGAGGCAACTTAGAAACATCGAGAATCAGTAAGGAACCCTCATCTAACTTATGCACAACCTCATTAAGATCTAATGAGGCAGGAGTGAGAACAGAGAGCTCGCTACCCTCAACACTTGACCACGGATAAGAGCCGATCTCATCATCTCTCTGCATATCTTTAGCAGAGTTAACTATGGCTTTAAGTAAGGTTATTAATTCTAACGGATTCTTAAGTATTGGTGAGACCTTAAAAACAGAATTGCTATCATCAATCACGCTCACGCTAACCTTCCTCTTACCACCATCCAAAACTATACTCTCTTGCTTCTCACGCCACCCAAGAGTTGATAGGATTAGCCTCCTAAGATCTCTCAACCTATTAACGTAAATCCCTGCGTTGACGAGCAATTTGTAAACACCTACCTTTTCACGTTTTCCGACTCCCTCATACCTCACTAAATTACTAGTTATGAGGGGTATGAGAGCTAGGAGGTTTCCTGTAGGTTCATCATTATCATCAACGAAAACCTTGACACACGAATCACTAATCTTGCCCTCTCCATCTTGAAGGAGTTTTTGAGGAGCGCTTGACTCACCACGTTGCGAGGTCTGAGTCTCTGACGCGTTCTTGATTAAGGTAGCAAGTATTGAAGTAACCTCTAATAACTCGCTAACGTCCTTCGCTAAGAGTTCCACTACGTTAATCACGTCGTACACGTTCACGCTCGCGGCGTCGAAGCTCCCCTCACGACGTAATACAAGCCCCTCTCTCACCGACTCAACTCTCTCAACGTTAGTTTTGAGCGCGTATACGTATATCCTATACGAATCCCTCAACCATTCGTTTAAACTCAACGCCTTACTTAAGATCTCTAAGAAATCCCTCTTAGAGTACTCCCCATGCCTATCAGCTACCACCCAAGAAATACTTTTACTACCGAACCTACCCCACTGAGTTATTATACCCATAACACCCGTTGTCTTGCCGGAACCTGTCTGACCAGATATGAGGACGTGCTTAGGTATCATGTCGTGGAGGCTTAACCTCAAGCAAGCTCTTCTGAAGTATTTCTCAGGCATGAGTTCCTTAACTGAAGCTATCCCCGCTCTAAGCCACGCTAAGGGGACTGCATCCTCCTCACTCTTAGGTATCTTACTGCTTAGCAAGCTCATGATGGATTCAGATTCCTCGTCACCGCCTCTGAGGAGGTAGACGGGGACGTCGAGTGGTGGGGGCTGGCTAGGTCTCATAACCACCTTCTTGGCCTCACTACCTGACCTCACCTCCCTTATCTCGAAGAGCGGTTTTGTCTTAGCTAACATGGTTTTCTCAACACCGTAAGAGTATTGGGAGGCTCCCTCCTTAGCAAGGAATGAGGTAGTGGCTATCGGGATCCCTCCCTCAAACCCGCTTACCTGAAGTAACACGTAGCCAGACCCTACCTTAACGTAGAGTATGTCGCCTATGCCCGGCCTATAATTCTCGTCGGCTACGACCACGTACGTTATCTCATCACGCCACGCGTAAGTGAGCCCGACACGCGTCGCCAACCCAATCACCTATACCCATACCTCATACGAGTTGTTGGTGAAAAAACTTGAACTAAGACGTCAGCCAACTCGTCTTCCAGAGAGCCACGCACCAAGCTTATCAAGGCACTCTCAAACGCTTTATCCTCTTCCTTACTAAACCTGACGACCCTATCAACCTCCATGTAGCCGTAGGGCGGCTCCCCCGTGAGCTTAGACCTAATTCTGAAAAGCTCGTTAACCACCCCACCTAAAACCTCCCTTACCTGAGTAGCTACATTAACGTTGAATCTTACTTCATCACCTACTGAAAGAATAGGTTCCGGTATGTGTAAGTCTAAAACGAATACGTTTTCAGAGTCTGGGGTTAGCGGGAACCTAGCAACGTATACGCCGTTCCTGTCGTAAACAACCCTATTTATCACTCTCACCACCTCCTCTACTAAACCCCTCTTCTTAGGCGTTGATAACTGTTTTGAGAGGATCTCGCATAATGTCCCGCCATTCTTGATGTTAGGGATTGTGTAAAGCCCCTTAGAAATCTTCTTAAACTCTTGAAAGAGTCTGTAACTACGTGCTATTGTAGTAAACTTAGTCGTTTTAGAAAGACCTACGATGCCCCAGAGGAGGTTCTTAACGGTCTCTACGTCAATGCCTGCAAGAGCTGAGACTATGTTTAAGCCGTCCACGCGTCCGCTACCAGCCCTCTCAATAGCGAACCACTTCACTAGAGTGCCGTCCAAGACCACATACCTAACGTTAAACCCGGCCTCCCTAACCTCACGCAAGAGCTTGACAGCGTAAGCTAACTCTATCAATCCCTCAACGTATTTAGTAAATCTAGCGAAGAAAGCTGGTTCCTTCTTGAGGGAAGGTCTCACGAATTCCCTCACAAATCTGTTTATTTCTTGAGACGCGATGACGTCATCGCCTGACCTCTCAAAAAGCAGTGAACCGTTACTCACTGACCTTATCTTAACCCTGAACTCGTACTCCTCACCGGAGGGCTTCCTACTAGAATATAGGATTAAGTTCTCTACAGAGGACTTGCCTAAAACCTCGTTCACGGTCATTAACCTACCGTCAACCCCTCTTAATAAAGCGCCGACCTTCATAGGTATTATGAAGGAAATATCGGTTCTGTATCGACGGAATCCGGGGAACCCAGCGTCCACGAAGCCTACAGCAAAAGACTCGTTCGAGGAACTCATCTCGCGTACTTCATAATACGACTTAAGTACTTGATCTCTAACCCTCACTAACTCGTCACTCTTCGAGCTTAGGTAGTCTTGCTTGAGGTCGTTGATTACCTCGTTAAGTATGTCAACTAGCCTCCCCTGACTCACCGAACACCGCCTCCAACACCTTCATCAACTCCTTAAACATTTCCTCGTAGAATTCGTCCTCACTACTACCCTCAGGTTTCTTCCTACTCAGGATGTTTATGAGATCCAACACCTTATCAGGGGTTGCTGAAGGCCCCAACTTCTTAGCTAGGTTCTCGGCCACAGACCTCTCTATGGTTTCTATGACGTCCTCGCCAGGCCTCACCTCAACCTCCACAGGTCCTCCCTTGGTCTTGAGCTCCGTACTCAGCATTAGTGTTACGTTCTTACTCCTTAAATCGGTCTTTAAAACGTCCGCCTCATACAAGATCCTCCCTAGCTTCTCCGGGTCCACGTTAGTTAAATTGATTAGCAATACCTTGAAATCCCCATGCATATCCTTAGCCAGCCTCTTAACATAGTTTAAAACATCGCTCAAGTTAGAGAAGGAAATACTCTCATTCACTACCTCGACACCGAAGTCCCTCCACACACTCCTCACCCTAGGTAATTCCTCGCTAGGCTCAACAACTAAGAACCTCCTCTTAAACCCCATCTTCTTAAGCTCGTGAGTCTCGCGTAAGTCGTTCTTGTCCCTACCCACCGGAGCACCCGCGTACGCGGCCCTCAACCTGAACTCGTGAAATAGCGGGAGTGGGTAGTGTATATGTCCTAAAGCAACGTAAACCACCTTATCCGGTAAGTTCCTCAACCACTCATCACCTGTGATGAAGATCCTCCCATACCTGCTCTCGAAGTCGCTTGGGTCGTAGCCGTAGAACTTAACGCTTGTGTGAGCTAACACGACGATCGGCTTCTTAACCTCATCTATATTCTTAAAGCGAACCCTGCCATCAACCAGTAACTTAGCTTCCACACCCCTCTTAAACCCTGGCACACCGTAGAAGACGTAATCACCTAACTCTAAAGGCTCTAGCAAGAGCCCCTCAGAAACCTCCTCATGCTTAGTTAGGTGTATTAACCCCGCATCCCTTAGGACGTGGACGAAGTCACTCCCCTTAACGGAGATATCGTGACTCCCTGAAACACTGATCACGTGAACTCCGCTCTCCCTCAACTTCCTTAATTCTTTGACGACTGTCCTCAGTAGGGAGTAATTCTCGAGCTTAGGTCTCTCAAACAAATCGCCCGAAATCACCAAGTACTTAATACCTGACTCCCTCACATACTCAGCTATATCTAGAAACGCCTTAACAGAAGCGCCTGAAAGAGGCTCGCTACTAAACGCACCTATGTGTAGGTCAGCAGTGTGAACAAACACCTACTCTCAACCCCACATTAACCCTTAAACTAGAAACCTTTAAATTAAATTAGCCGAAAAGCTTATATAGGTGCACTAATTATGTCTTATGGTGCACTAACATGCACATACCTGACGGGTACCTCACACCAGAAGTTGCCGGGATCACTCTACTCATAACTCTAGGTATTCTATTAGTTGCGACCCGCAAGATTTCCCTAGAGAAAAAATCCGTAAACGAGAAAATACCCCTCTTCACTGCTTTAAGCGCGGGCATCTTCGTCGCTCAAATGATTGCTTGGCCTATCCCTGGAGGCACTAGCCTACACCTAATCGGCGGTGCGCTAGCCGGAATCCTAGTAGGTCCTTGGTTGGGGGTCTTATCCATGACTCTAGTACTCTTAATTCAATGCCTTATTTTCCATGACGGCGGGTTAACAGCTATAGGAGCTAACGTACTGAATATGGGTATCGTGGGGGTCTTGGTCGGCTACACAGTGTTTAAGATTATTCAAAGGATTAGCAGAAAGGTGTGGCTGAGTAGTTTCCTCGCTGGATGGTTAAGCATGACGTTAGCCGGACTCGCCTGCGGTATCGAGTTAGGGATCTCATGGAACTCCACGCTACCACTATACGTGATGACTTCGTGGCACGCGGTCTTAGGCCTTGTTGAAGGCTTAATAACTGGCGGTGTAGTGAGTTACCTCACCCTCAAATCACCCAAGACTGTGTGGTGGTCTTAATGCTCACCCGAAAAACACTCCTCACTTTAACCACGATCCTACTACTAAGCCCTATCTTCGGTGTTATCCTAGCTGAGGAGCTAGGATATCATGAACCCCTAGATATAGTTGCTGAGGAACTGAAACTAAACGAATCTGAGTTTACGTGGACGCCTCTCAAAGACTATACCGTGCCTGGACTACCTGAGTGGTTAGGCTACATAATCTGCGGTGCTTTAGGGGTGTTAGTAATAGTGTTTGCTGGGTACGTAATCAAGGTAGCTCTAGGGCGACGGGAAATTGAGTTCAGCAATAGCTAGGAAGTTTCTTGAAGCTACCTCCGGTATCCTTGAAGTGATAGACTTACGGGGCTCGGCGAGAGCCTCACCCATCTTTATGCCGATGTCTTTCATCATCATAATCTTAACCTCGTTCACGTCAAGCATATACGTAGTGATGCTCACGTTAACTACCTCGATCGCGGTAGTAGCTAGCGCGAGCAACTTAAGAAATTACTTAAGGAAACTTACGTCTGCTCTGATATACGTGTTTCTGTTTTCTCTAGTAGCTCTAACCCCTTTCTTAATTGACGGGCGCGTAAGTCTCTACTTCTTCTACGTGCTTAGAGCTATGGGAGTAACCAGCTTCTTACTAGTTATGACGACCGTCACAGGCTGGGAAGGGCTGAGCGAGTTTATGAGGAGACTTAAGCTACCTGACGCCACACTAATCCTTATGACATACGTCAAGACAACCACAGTCCTACTTCGCGACACCTCTAAAATACTCTTGAGTAGGGAGGCCAGGTTATTCAGGAAGACATGCTTGAAAGACTTGCCAACATACGCTACCGTGGTAGGAGACCTCATAATCAGGAGTAGTGAGAGAGGTAGGAGAACCATCTTAGCCATGGAAGCGAGGAGTTTTAGCGCGCTCCCCGAAGGATTGGGTTCTCTCAAGCCCTTCAAACCATCGAGACTTGACATACTGGTTTCCTTAATAGCTTCCGCAGAGCTCTTAATACATGTTGTCGGTGGGGTGTCTTGGTAGTCAAGCTGCAGTTGAATGATGTGTGGTTCAGGTATTCCAGAGAGGAAGACTATATCTTAAGAGGTGTGGAGTTAGAGCTGAGGGAATCAGAGCTCGTGGTGGTCAGGGGACCTAACGGCTCGGGCAAGACCACCCTGATCTTAGTGGCTGCCGGGTTACTGAAACCTGAGCGAGGGGAGGTCCTCCTGGAAGGTAAGCCTATATACGGGCAATTACCGCTAGCTAGGAGGAAGATAGGCGTGACTTTTCAAGACCCGGATGATCAGTTCTTTAACGCCACCGTATATGATGAGATAGCTTTCGCTTTAAGACAGCTTAAGATCTGTGAGGATGAGGTGAGGACCCGTGTCACTGAGATAGCTCGCAGACTCAGGATAGAGCACCTACTAAGCAAGCTACCCTACAGACTGAGCGGTGGGGAGAAAGTTAAGGTAGCCTTGGCTTCAGTCTTGGTATACGAGCCTGAAATACTACTCCTAGATGAGCCGACCGCCTACTTAACACCTGAAACCAGGGACGAGGTGATAGAACTCCTTAAAAAGCTTAGGGAGGAAGGGAAATCCATCCTCATAGCCACGAACGACCCGGACATCACTAAACACGGCGTGGACAGGGTTACGAGAATAGCTGACGGCAAACTAATAACTGAGTAAAAATCTCCGACTACTTCCCATTCAGGGAAAAACAGGTTTTCCGTGTCAGGGATGGAAGACTTAACCGGATTCCGTCGTGCTCTTCGCTTGTTCTGGCGTGAGGGTAGGTATTGAGGGTAGTGCTGGGAAGGACTCCTTCATTCTCTGCTCCGCGACCACCTTAGCTTCCTCAAGTATCTTCCTCGCGTCAGGTGTTGAGTATATGCCTACGCCGCCAACACCTATCATCTCGCCAGCTTCCATGACGGTTTCCTGCAGGATGTCCTGTATCTCGCCTAGCTCTATACCTATCTCAGGCAGGGTGTTCTTTATAGCTTCCCTCACATCCTTAACCACTCCTACGACAGGACCTAAGTAAGCCGCTACCTCACCTATCTCTCTTATAGACTCGATCCTCAAGCCTATCTGTTCTAGAGCGACCTGAACCAAGAAGAGGCTCTTAGCAACCTTCCTTAACTCAGCAACCTCGTTAGCGTACATCACAGCCCTAGTTTGATCCTTAGATATTAGAGCGTCAACAACCTTCTCGAAGAGTTCCTTATCCCTAGCCTTGAGTCTGTCTAGGTAGACCTCAAGCCTTCTAGTCATTGAGTTCAGCTTGTAGTGAGCCATGGCGAGCCTGTATCTCAGGGGTTTCTCTCTGACGAACAGGTCCTTGATATGATCACCCACGCTCTTCTCCTTCCCCTTCCAAGACTTCTCAAACTCCTTGAAGCTCGAACCCATATATACTCCACCAACGAATGTCTTAAGACCAAGAAATGTTTTTAAAGTGTAAGGCTTTTTTCATACTCAGAATTAATTGGGGTGTGCTGGGTGTTAGCTAATCAATTCCTGCGAGAATACCTGGACTGGCCCCAGTTAGTTGAGGAAGCGGGGAGTATAGTCCCAGCGAACGCTAGGTCTCTGCGGGAGGGTGTTGAAGGAATCTTAATAATGGGTACGGGCGGTTCAGGGATAGTTGGCGACGTAGTCTACTCATTATCCTCGGAAAGACTTGAGATACCTGTAGTGTTGGTTAAAGATTTCCGGGTACCTAGATGGGTTGGTAGGGGCTGGTTGGCGGTAGCTGTGAGTTACTCAGGCGAAACTATTGAGACGCTCACGTGCCTTAATGAAGTGATCCGTAGGGAGGCTCAGATTGCTGTGGTGGCTTCAGGCGGTAAAATGATCGAGCTCGCTGAGGAGAGGAAGCTCCCATACGTTAGGGTACCCCCCGGAAGAACCCCTAGATCGTCGTTCCCGGCACTCTTGCTAGCAACCCTCAAGATACTCAAGAGTCTCGGGATTGACTTAGGGACGCCGCGTGAAGAGCAAATAATAGAGTTTCTTAAGCGTGAGGACACGTTAAAGCTAGGTCATGAGTTAGCTGAGAAGTTAACGGGTAAAATACCTGTATTCATGTCTTCAACGAAGTACTACCCCCTAGCGCTTAGAGCTAAGGACGAGTTCAACGAAAACGCTAAAACACCTGCTAAGACTGAGGTATACCCTGAGGGATTCCACAACGATATCGTGGGCTGGGAGGCGTGGTTCGGACCCTTCAGCATGGTGATCTTTAAGGAGGTAGGTAACACCACCCTAGAATTCCTTAAGGAGACTTTATTGGGTGCGGGTCTGGAAGTCACTACGTACGAGTTAAGCAACACCTACGTGGAGGAAGTGATAAAGTGGTCTCAAGTAGTTGGCATAGCCTCAGTGATCGTGGCAAAGAAACGAGGTCTAGACCCTAAAGAAACCAAGCACATAGCTAAGTATAAAGAATTCGTTAGGAGAACCAATATATAGGTTGGATAAGCTAATCCTTCACGAACATAATGCTTATTAACCTTTTAACTTAATTATCAAGTGAGGCGAATTTTATGACTGAGCTAAGACCTATGGTTAAAGAAGCCCTGCTATCAGCGTACGCTGGAGAATCAATGGCTCAGTCTAGGTATAGAGCGTTTGAGGAAGTGGCTGAGAGGGAAGGATTCAGGAACGTAGCCAGGTTGTTCAGAGCCATAGCTTTCGCCGAGCAGGTACACGCTCGAAACCACTTAAGAAGAATGTCTTCAGTGATGTCTGATCAGAAAGCTTGTGGTGGCGCGCCGATAGGTCTCGGCAACACCTCCCAGAATCTCGCATTAGCTATAATGGGTGAGGAATTCGAAGTGAACGAGATGTACCCTGCGTACGTAGCGGTTGCTGAATTCCATAAAGACAAACAAGCGGAACAGAGCTTCAGGTGGGCACTAGAAGCTGAGAAAATACACGCCGAGCTATATAGGAAAGCTAAAGAACACGTTGATAAGGGGGAGGACATTCCAATAGAGGGTAAGGTATGGATCTGCCCTGTGTGCGGACACACACACGTAGGACCTGAAGCACCGGAGAAATGCCCTGTGTGCGGGGTCCCCCGAGAAAAATATGTTGGTTTTTAAAATAGAAATATCCCGAACCAAAATTAACTTATTAATTCCGTAGTTATTCTTGGTTAAGGCCTAGTAAAGATGTTGCTAGCTAACTGGAGACTCGTTAGGGAACTCTTAGAGACCGTTGATGTTGCTTTAGAGGTAGTTGACGTTAGGGACCCCCTGACCACCAGGAGTAGGAGGTTTGAGAAGCTCTGTGAGGAATTGGGGGTTAAGTACGTGATAGTGTTGAATAAAGCAGATCTAGTTCCTCAAGCTACGGCGCGTGCTTGGGTCAGGTACTTCAAGGAGGTTGAGGGGGTTAGAGCAATACACGTATCCGCTCAGAAGAGGTTAGGTACCCTCAAATTGAGGAAGATCGTCAGAAAACTTATTGATAAGAAACCTTTAGTAGTCGGGGTTTTCGGTATTCCTAAGGTGGGTAAGTCAACACTCATTAATACCTGGGCTGGCAGACACGCTACCAGAACGTCACCATACCCTGGAACACCAGGTTATACGAAGAAAGCACAGTTATTCAACGTGGGTAGCGGGATATACTTGCTTGACACTCCAGGCATAATACCTGTGGAGGGTGATGAGGTGGAGATCGCCGTCAGGATGAACCCAGTAGACAACATAAAGAACCCTGTCGCTACGGCGGTAAACCTGATAAAGAGAATAATGACGCACAACCCTAAAGCATTCGCGGAAACCTACGACATCAGTAGCTCAGAACCCGAAAACATATTACGGGAACTCGCTCTCAAGAGAGGCTGGGTTTACAAAAGCGATAAAGAACCTTTAATTATCGAGTCAGCAAAGCTAATCATCAGAGATTACTTAGATGGGAAAATAAGGTTCTACGTATTACCACCTAGGGAACGACGCGAATATTAGGTGGCTGATACACGCAACACGCGTTAATGTCTCCTAACTAAGCCGGCCGCGTGAAGCTATACTCATCAAACCTCAACGATCTTCAATATAGTGTTTTTATCGAGGGTGCTCACCGTCAGGTATTTCTCACTCAGCATCTTCAAGTCCTTGTTATCTCCCTGTATCATGACGGAGAACAACCTGGCGTTGGCTTGCCTCAGTTTTCGCCTTAGGGTAGTCACGGAAAGTGTGTCCTCACCATCTGTTATGACTACCACGTCGGAATCCCTCTTGATCACCCCGCTACTGATTATATCGTCACACGCTGTTGTTATAGCTTTGGTTATGTCCGTTCCCCCACCACTCTTGACCCTGGCTAAGTTCCTCATGAGACTCAGGAATTCGGAAAAGCTTGCTTTTCTAGAAACTCTTATTAACTCGTGGGGGGAGCCGTCGAAAAATCTCAAGTAGAACTCGCGTACCTCCCTCCTAGACTTTATGAGTAACGCTATGGCGGTCGCCTTAGCCCACTCTATTTTCTCCCCCTCCATACTACCCGACTTATCTATTAGTAGGTAGAGAGGGCCTAAGGACTTGCTGATCTTCTTATCGTAGAGGAGGAGCTTAGACTCAACGTAGCTTAGCAAGATGTACTCGCGTGGGAAGGCTAGCTGCGTGGGAACTAACCTCTCTAAATCACTTCCTAAGTCGTAACCATTAAACTCACCCCTGTTGAATCTCTCGTATTTTTTCTTAGCCTTCTTGACTACGTCAGGTATTAAAGAGAGAACCTCCAGGATCTTGCTGACGTCAGCTGTCTTAGCTAGCTTTAAGACCTTCTCAGCATCCTCTTCCAAATCAAACTCGCTCCCAGCACCCGGCTGAACGCCTGTCGTGTAGAGACGCTCAAGCTTCTTCATAGTCTCAACCTCCTGCGCCACACTCCTTAAAGACTCTCTCAGAACAGATCTCAGAAACTCGTTTTGAGCGTTCCTCGACTCCCTCGCATTAATGAATTCCCTCTTATCCTCAAGAAACTCCGTGAAGTACTGCAGGATAGCGATCGTCGCGAGCGTGGATATAAATGAGTCCAGTATTGTGTGCTTCTTTATCTTAAGTAGTTCTTCAGACTCGTTCAGCGCCTTAATCAAGTTGTAGTGCAGGTTATCTACCTCGGAACCCTCAACCACTAGTGCGTGAGGTAAGTAAAGAGTGTAGAAGAAGTCCGTGGCTAACTCAGCAGTAATGAATTCCTTCCTCAAGCCTAGCTTAGACGAGAGCTTAACTATCTTCTCCCCCCTATACTGGATGACCGGATCCCCGTAATCAACCCCTAACAAGAAACCTTTACCCAACCTTACCGACCTTCTTGCTGACAATCTCCATGATACTGCTTATTAAGTGTAGCACATCCTCACCTAACCTAAGAACTTGAGAGTCTTGAGAGTCTCTGATTATGTTGATTACTTTAGCTTTAGTTATCTCTAGCTCTCTCTCGATATTCTCGAACTTTGCTGTGACGAATGAGCTCTCAATACCTTCTAGAGACTTAACGTACTGGTATAACTCCCTCAAGTTAGCTCTTATCTCACTTAACTCTCTCACGTACTTGAAGGGGGTCCTCAACTCCTCTGCCAAGACTGCACTAACCTTCTCCACGTCTTCCCAGTCTCTCACTGCCACGTACCTAATAGCGAGCAGGTCCTCCTCCACTGCATGCATCCTGCCACTCAGCAAGGCATTAGCCGCCACGATCTTCAGGGACTTACCCTTACGTCTGTCGGTTAGGTGGATACCCCTACTCTCCAAGGCCGCGAAGAGCCTCAGTAGCTTACCCTCAACGCCGCTTAAGTCTACCTCAAATAACTTCTCGTTAATCTTCTTGATCTCATCTATGCTTATCAGCCTACTGCCGTCATCCCTCTTAAGACTCAACGAACTCTGCTTCTCTAATTCCCAGGAGGCCCTCAGCAAATTCCTCCAC
The DNA here is from genome assembly GCA_964482405.1 of uncultured Desulfurococcaceae archaeon. Classification (GTDB taxonomy): domain Archaea; phylum Thermoproteota; class Thermoprotei_A; order Sulfolobales; family NBVN01; genus Zestomicrobium. The sequence continues at coordinate 20,652 of CAYZXH010000010.1, forward strand.
ATGTCTTCCTGAACAGGCCTCACGAAGTGTCTTAACAAGAACCTATCATACACTGACTGAATCTCGGGGTCTTCAGGCACCTCGTTACTAGCGCCGAAGAGAGTCCATAAATCAACTCTTAATTCCGTGAACCCGTCGTAAAGTATCCTTTCTTGGAGGAGAGTGTTAAGCGCGTTCAAGATAGCTGAGTTAGCCTTGAATATCTCGTCCAGGAAAGCTATCTGAGCGTCAGGCAACTTACCGGCAGTCAACCTAACATACCTCCCCTCCTCAAGGGCCCTAATATCTAAAGGTCCGAAAAGCTCTGAAGGCTCCGTATACCTAGTCAGCAAATACTTAAAGAACTTAGCGTTAAGCAACTCAGCAGCTCTCCTAACCAGAGCCGACTTAGCAGTATTATGTGATAGCAGCCCGTTGGTGAAGAACGAGTGCGTCCCGGGCACGTGGAAATCGTAGACCCTCACTAATCCCTCAAATCGTTTCACGGACTTAACAACGTCCCAGCCGAAATCACTTATTGGGTCCTCACCTAACTCACCCAACCTGATTAATGAAGTTAACTCACGACTCTTACTTTCTGAGATGAACCCTACTCTGCTTAAGAATACGCTTAAGTTCTTCTCTCCACTCACCACGAGCTCGTGGGATTTGCAACCATTCAAGCCCTTCTCACAGTCAAGAATAGAGGATAAGATACCGCTACGTAGCAATAATAACTGAATTCCCTCCAAGAAAGCCCTACTCTCACTTCTTAAGACTAGGTAGGGCTCCCCACCACCTAATACGACTTCAGCGCTCTCGAAAACTCCTCTCAAGAAAGCTTCTGATACTTTGCTAGGTGATGAGAGAACGAGTTTAGGAACTCGCCCACTCACAGGATCACTAAGTAGTTCGAGAAGCCTTACTAGGTACGCGGACACGCACACAAGCATTCCACGTCCTGACGTAACGAAGCACTCATCACTTTCTGAAACATCCTCAACCACGCTCTTTACTTTCCGAAGCAACGCCGTCTCGTTACTCTTCATCTCTAAACCTATCGTTTCCTCGTTCAAGAAACTACCGCGAACAGAGAAAAACCCAAGTAACTCCGCGGTCTTCTCGTCCAAGACCTTGCTGCCTTCACGTCCGTACTTCACGTTGAGGCGATCCACGTGGGGTATGACTGCGTAGTGTTGTGGGGAAGGCAACCTAGTCAGAATCCTTACCTCATCACCACTCCTGAGATTCCTTAACTCAACCCAGCCATGCCTAGTCATCACGGGGTGGTTGGCAGTCCCCCTCACCCTGAAGCCTTTCTCAGTAATTATTTCGTAGGTCTCCCGCACATCATACACGTGAAGCTCAGTAGCTTTACCGGGAGGGAAGACCGGAAAATCAGTAATGTAGATTCCGGGAACTAAACCCTTAGCTAAGTCCTCAACGTAAAAGAGTCTCCCATCATCAGAAGCTACTATAGTGTCCCCGGTAACACATCCGGGCTCCCCGATAAAGATCGCGTGCTCTCCAGTAAGTAACGCGAGAACTATTACTCTAGACTCCTCATCCCTACCGACGAAAGGCTTCCTCAACTCCTCCTCAAACTTCTGAACCCTAACGACTAGATTGTCCAGTTTCAAGTCCCCGGCATCTCCCACATTAATTATATTATGAACCAGAATAAATTGAAATGATTATAGGGTCTTATATGAAGGTGCGTGGCTTACCACCCTAACTAGTATTAATTCACTAAATTAAGGTTTTGTGTTAGAAGATATTGGGGTGTCGACTTGTACGAGGACGTGAAGAAGAGAATAGTTGATGTGATGAAGTATATGGAGGAGAGAGGTCTTAATTACGGCAGGTCCGGGAACGCTAGCGTGAGGGTTAGTGAAGACCATGTTTTAATCACTCCTAGCGGGGTGGTTAAGGCTGAGATGTCTCCGGAGGATATTCTCGTAGTTTCCATGAACGGGGAGGTTATTGAGGGTAGGCGCGCCCCCACCGTCGAGATGCCGCTACACTTAGCGATATACAGAGCTTACGAGTATTTTCGAGCTATTATTCACGCTCACGCACCATACACTAGCGTCTTAGCTGTCGCGAGGGAGCCGCTACCCCCCATCATTGAGGAGATGGTTATATACACGGGCGGCGAGGTCAGGGTCGCTGACTACGCTCCTTTCGGGAGTAAGGAGTTAGCGGAGAACGCTGTTAAAGCCTTAGAGGGTAGATCAGCAGCCATACTCGCGAATCACGGTGTCGTGGCATGCGGTAGAAGTCTTGAGGAAGCTCTAGAAATCTTAACAATAGTTGAGCGAACCTCACAAACATACGTCCTAGCTAAGTCATTAGGGAAGGTATTTAATCTCCCGGAAGAGATAGTGGAGTCACTGAAGACATTCTTTCTTAAAAGATTTACAACCTGAAAGCCCCACTCTCTAAGACGGGGAGGAGGAAGCCAATCCTGACCCTCGTGTTATGTAGGGATCTTAACCGACTTAAGTCTCGCACGAAAGAGTTTTCGAGGAAAATACTTAATGCTCGAGTATTTGCTTTAAAAAACGGTGGTTGTAGCTTGCTTTTTATACAGGTTTGCCCTCAATGTCTAGTAATGGTTTTGGTGGATCTTTCTTCTGCGTTAGTAGTGAGGCTATGACGAATACTGCGGCGCCTATAGGTATTACGAAAGGTCCTGGAGCGTATATGGCTAACCATATGTCCTCTGTTTGCTGGTAGAAGTAGTATATGAAGGGTATCCAGAGAGCTATGTTGGTTACTACGCTAGCTATAGCGCCTGTCCTATTAGCTCTCCTCCAGTATATGCCGAAGATGAAGGGTATGGCTTGAGCGAACAGTATTAAGTACCAAGCTATTTGAGTGAGGAAGTATATTGTAGCAGCCCATAAAGCGATAGCTAGTGAGACGAAGGCGGTGACGATCACCAGGATTCTAGTTAACAACACCTTTGTTTTATCATCCATGCTAGGTCGTATCATAGGTATCAAGTTATTCACGATCACTGACGGAGGTATTATTAATGAGCTGTCAGCACTACTCATTATAAGCGCTATCAAGCCTACGGTGAGTAACGCGAATAGAGGTGCTGGTAGTAGGTTTAGTGCTAATGTCGGTATGATTAGGTTAGGGTCTTCTATCTCAGTAATTATTAGTCGAGCCCAGATACCTATTAATGGCCCTATCATGCCTAGGGTAGCGTAAGTTATTCCGGCGGTGAAGGACGCGTACTTAGCTGTCTTCTCGTCCTTAGCTGCCAGAGACCTCTGCACCAAGTCTTGACATGAGAGAGAACCTATTGCTTGATTCATCCATGAGGCTATGTAGTAAGCAAGACCTATCATGCCGAAATATCCGAGATACTCGAAATTCTCCCCGGGCAGTATGGAGTACGCGTCAGCAGGGATCTGAGTCGTTATCGCTTCCCAACCCCCTGCGGCAGAGATCACGTAAGGAATCATTACTATCAAGCCAGCTAGTAAGAGTATCATTTGCACGAAGTCCGTTAACGTAACGGACCACATACCACCCAAGAAAGTGTACGCTACCGTTATCACAGTGCCTAGAAGCACGCCCTGCTCGAACGTGAGACCTAGGAGCACCTGAAAGACCGCACTATACGCAACTAGCAAACCACCTAACCAGCCTATGTAAGCGAGTACTTGAATTACTGAGGACACTATCTCCATAGTCCTACCGTACTTAACTCTAAAGAAGTCAGCAATCGTTAGGTACTTTAGTTTTCTGAGGATGGACGCGAAGAATAACGAGAATAAGACTAGACACACGCTAGCGCCTATGGGATCCATGATGACCCCCCTAACCCCGAAAGAGTACGTCATAGCAGCTCCTCCCAACACGGTTCCCGCACAGAACCACGTAGCAGTTATGGTTCCGTAAGTTAACCAAAAGCCTAGGCGTCTTCCAGCGACTATATAATCTGTCATACTCTTAATTCTGTCCTTGGCCCACCATCCGATGATTAAGACGATGATAGAGTATATTATAACGACAACTAAAGCTAGAGTGATCTTATCTTCCATGGACACCACAGTAATAATAACTTGCTGGGGTTTTTAAATGTTAAAACTATTTTTACCCGAGTGTTTCTTTTGTCTAATTAGACTACTGAAGAATTATTAAGTTTATTAAGTTTTCAGAGTATTGTTTGATGTGGTGATATCTTGGGTACTGAGTTTAAAGAGCTTTTAGCTAAGTACTTAGCTAAGACTCCTAAATCGAGGGAGGCTTTTGAGGAGGTTTCTAGGTACGTGCCTGGGGCTGTCGGTAGTGCTATACAGTTCTTTAAGCCTTACCCAATATTCGGGTTGCGCGGCTATGGTTCTAGAATTTGGGATGTTGACGGTAATGAGTACATAGATTACTGTATGTCTTACGGTGCCATGACTGCAGGGCATAGGAACCCATCCATAGTTGAGGCTATAGTGAACGTTGTTAAGGAGTACGGCACCTTGTTAGGGATGCCTTCGCCGCTGGTTGGCGAGCTCGCTAAGGAGATATCTAGTAGGATCCCGGACATTGAGATGATTAGGTTCACCAACTCCGGTGCTGAAGCGACTATGTACGCTATAAGGCTTGCTAGAGCGCTTACGGGGAGGGATAAGATAGTTAAGATGGAGGGTGCTTACCACGGAGCACACGACTACCTACTCATAAGTGATAAGCCTATCTCCATAAAGATTCTGGGTTCATATGATGAGCCTAGGTCGGTGCCTGACTCACTGGGCACGCCTCAAGACGTGGTAAAGCTCACGTTAACCACCCACTTCAACGATGTTGACAGCTTGGAGAAATTATTTAAGCAATTCGGTAATGAGATAGCCGCGGTGATTACGGAGCCCGTCCAGACGAACATGGGTGTGATACCGCCTGAGGAAAACTACTTAAAAGAGTTAAGACGCTTATGTGATTACTACGGGGCGTTCCTGATATTCGATGAGGTTAAGACAGGATTTAACGCGTCTAGTTCTGCGGCTTACCTAGAGTACGGTGTGAGAGCAGACTTGGTAGTATTAGGTAAGGTCGTTGGCGGAGGAACCCCTCTAGCCGCTTTCGGTGGTAGGAGAGAGTTCATGGAGAACATAACCCCGGTTGGTAGGGTGGTTCATTACGGAACCTACAACGCCAACCCCCTATGTGTTGCGGCCGGGTTAGCAGCACTCAAGAAGGTCTTCACTCCTGAAGCTCACGAGAGAATGAAGAATCTTAATTACGAGTTATTCAAGGGAGTTAACGACGCCGTAGAAGACTCGAAGATAGTGGCTAGCACCATAGTTAAGGGTAATATGGGAGCCATATACTTCGGGCTGGATAAACCCCCCAGAAACTTCAGGGAAGCGTACAGAGTGGACAAGAACATGTGGTATGAGTATTGGATAGCGATGCTCGTTGAGGGTATAATACCTTACGGCGGGGCGTGGTTTGAGGAGTGGTTCGTATCAGCCATGCACACACGCGAAGATATTGAGAAGACTATTGAGGCCTACCACAAGGTATTGAAGATAATTCGAGAATAAACTCTCGTTGAGACTAATAATGAGGGATCAAACATAACTCACGGGGAAGTTAGATGTTGGGAGTGAGAAAGCTTAAGGAGTTAGATGAGGATACTAGAAAGAGAATACTGGCTAGGTCAGCCCTCAACTTAGAGTTAGTGAAGGATAAGGTAGCGGAGATAATAGAGGATGTGAGGAAGAGGGGTGATGCGGCTATCCTAGATTTTTACAGAAGCTTCTTCGGTAGGGAGGTCTTAACCCAAGATAACTTAAGAGTGAGTGAGGAGGAGGTAAGGGAAGCTTACGAGAAGGTGAGTGATGAGTTAATTGAGGCATTGAAGGTAGCTAGTAAGAACATAGAGGCTTTCCACAGGAGTCAGCTACCGAGAGAAATCTGGTTTACTGAGGTAGTTAGTGGTGTGTTGGTGGGGCAGGTTTGGCGACCTCTAGACTCCGTAGGTATTTACGTTCCGGGCGGTAAGGCAAACTACCCGTCCACGGCCTTAATGCTTGCCATACCGGCGAGGGTTGTAGGGGTTTCGAGGATAGTGGCTACAACACCCCCTAGGTCTGACGGTTCCGTGAGTCCCCCCACCCTAGTAGCTCTAGACTTAGCTGGTGTTAAGGAGGTGTATAAGGTCGGGGGCGCTCACGCCATAGCAGCCCTAGCTTACGGGACTCAAACCATTAAGAAGGTTCGTAAGGTCGTGGGCCCAGGTAATATCTGGGTAGCTACGGCGAAACACTTACTGAGGGGTGTGGTAGATATTGACTTCATAGCAGGTCCTTCAGAGGTTCTCATACTAGCTCTGGAAGACGCTGAGCCAGAATACGTTGTGAGGGATTTGATAGCTCAGGCAGAACACGATCAACTAGCGTCAGCAATCCTAGTGACTACCTCCCCTAAACTAGCTGAGGAGGTAGCTACTAGGCTTGAGGAGGTGGTGCGTGAAGTCCCTAGGAGTGAGATCGTGAGGGAATCGCTAAGTAATTACGGCGCCATACTAGTAGCTGAAGACCTTGACGAGGCAGTAGAATTCGTGAACGAGTACGCGCCGGAACACCTAGAGATACTCACTCAAGACGTAAGTAAAGCCTTCAGCATATTAAGTAAGGTAAGGAACGCCGGCTCAATATTCATAGGCAGCAAAACCCCGGTAGCGATGGGTGACTACATAACGGGAACAAACCACACACTACCAACAGGGGGTAACGCGGCAACACGAGGCAGTCTCAGCGTTTTCGATTACATAAAAATAATAGATGTTCAGATAGTTGACGAAGAAGGTATTAAGACGTTAGGTCCTCACGCAATAACGATAGCTAACTCCGAGGGTCTCTACAATCACGCTGAATCAATTAAAGTGAGGTTATCCAAGACTTGAGACACGTACCTTAATCGAGAATTCCGCTTCAGCACTACTAAGCCATCCTGCACCCAACGCCTTTAATTCAAAGACCAAATAGTGTTTTATTTAATGAGGTGTGTCTAGAAGAGTTTATCCCATGCTGAGTTATGGGAGTAGCGTTGTTAACTGGGTGTACTTCACTACTAGGAAATCAAGAAATGCACGAGAGGTAGGCTGATGGAGAAGACTCTCCACTTATATAGTAGGGTAGATGATGTTCTCTACATTTCGGAGTCTAGAGTGTGCTTCTTGCCGTTTCCAGCTACATAGTGGGAGTGAAGTCGAGGGAGTGTTGAGTATGCTCGTAGACTTCTTGGAAGAGGGGCTAGGTAGTTTTCGCTTTTTTACATTCTCTTAGTAACTCCACGATCTTCTTCTTTAAGTCTACTACGTCTACTCCTAGTATTATTGCTTCTTTAATGCCTCTAAAAGCGTTCTCAACGCATTCTACGCTATCACAGTTTCTTAGTGTCTCCTCCAGTCTCTCAATAGTGTCCTCGGGGTAGGCGAAGAAGTCGCCTGATAGCACTATACTCGTTATCTCACACTCATTGCTGAATACCAGGTCTACTTTAACCGTCTTATTATACCTCAATACAAGGGATTTCTCCACGCTATCACCTCTTGAAAATCCACTCCACGCTCCTATACTTCGGCACTAGTTCTTCTGCTTCACGTAGCTCTCTCTCTGATAACTCGTCGTAGTACACCTCGGCGTTTAGTGCTTGTGTAAACCCCTCTATCAAAGCATCGATAATAGAGTCCACGTCTACTGGACCAACTACGTCTCTGAGCGTGATGACCCTCTCCCTAATACTCATAACGCCCCTACTAGCAAGCTTCTCTCGAGGCGCGAGTAAAGCCTTTTCCAGCGTATCTAAGTCCGTAGCGTACATTAGAGTACCATGTTGTAGTAAATACTCCCTTCTACGCGTCTGTGCACTACCAGATATCTTCCTACCGTAGACTACGACATCGTTTATCGGTACAAACTCAGCTGGCGTGTTGAGCCTCTTTAGAGCGTATATTAGCCCACTACATATGACTCTATAGCTCTCGAGTATATCGGCTAAGACTCCCTCCACCGGCAAGACGACACTGTAGGTTATTTCTCCATTAGTGTCGTGGTAGACTGAGCCGCCCCCGGTAATCCTCCTCGTGTAGTCTATTTTGTTCTCGTTAAGGAAGTCTAGATTTACGGAGTCTCTAATCCTCTGGAAATGCCCGATTGTAACTGCACTAGGTTTAAACCTGTAGAGTCTAAGAGTATTGGGTAACCCCTCCCTAATCCTCATATTGAGTAATGCCTCGTCAATAGCCATTTGCCAATATGCGTCCCTACCGTCCAAGTCAATGATCACTCTTAATTTCATAGCATAGGCACCAAGTCAGAATACTATATGCCACGGTGTTTATAAATTAGTCTACGCTCGTATATTAACGGTGTTAACTCGTTGGGTAAGGACGTGCTGGTGAGGGCCTCTATAGGGACTCTCGCCGTCTTGAAACTAGTGGATTTAAAGAGTGTGGAGCCCCCTACTATAGCCTATCTACTACAATATTCTCAAACCGGCTGTAGAGCGAATTGCCGCTTCTGTCTGCAATCGCGCGGGTATGGTAGTGGTGAGAGGCTCGGGAGGATTACGTGGCCGCCTATTAGTCTATCAGAGTTGACTAGGAATTGGGTAAGGGTCTTTAAGAGGGTTTGTTTACAGACTATCATTAAGCCGGGCTTTACAGAGGAGGCACTAGAGATACTAGCTACTATTAGGTCAATTGACTCAGAGACGCCTATCTCCCTAGCGATCACGCCCGCCCCCAAGTCTTACTTGAAAGAGGCACGCGCACTGGAAGTTGACTCGCTGGGTGTTGGGTTAGATGTTGCAACACCTGAGTTATTTGGGAAGTGGGGTAAGCCTTATAGTTGGAGCGTCTATTGGGGATTTATAGAGGATGCTATTGGAGTTTATGGGCGTGGCAACGTCTACGTCCACCTGATAGCTGGGCTTGGCGAGTCGCTGAGGGAGCTGGTGGGTGTTATGAAGAGAGTGTATGGACTCGGGGGTAGGGTAGCGCTCTTCAACTACACTGATCAACGCGGCTCCTCCCCCGTTGATATAAAGTACTACAGACTAGCGCAATTAGCTAGGTATTTATTAGAACACGGTTTAGATCCAGACAGCTATATAGACTATGAACACGGATTAGTCGGGAAGAGCGTACCGCTAGATGACCTCGAAGAAGCCTTCTATACTAGTGGATGCCCAGATTGCAATAGGCCATTCTATAATGAAAGCCCGCGTGGACCACTCTACAATATCCCGTCAAAGCGCCTACTAGAAGCGTATAGAGAGAAGCTACGAGTAGAGCTAGAGTCTATTGGTGTAGTGGTGTGAGGATACAGTACTTCTCGCCTAGGCACAAGTATAAGCCAGTCTCTCTAACCGGTACGTGGTGTGCTCTAAACTGTAAATTCTGCAATAGGAGATATCTAGAGAGCATGGTACACGTAACACCACATAACTTCATAGATGTGATGAGGGAGCTGTATTCTAGTGGGGTGAGGGGGGTGTTGTTAAGTGGTGGTTTTAGGAATGACGCAACACTACCTATTGAAGCCTACATCAACGCGATCAAGGTAGTCAAGAAAGAACTAGGACTATTCATTAGCGCACACTTAGGGTTGCAAACTAGAAGTGAGGTATTGCGGGAGCTACGCGGGCTAATAGACGTAGTCGACTACGAGTTTACACTCAGCGAGTTTATCGTGAACTACGTCAGGGGCCTTAAATTAAGACCCTCTAGATATGTCGAGGCACTCAAAACAATGCTCGAGAACGACCTACACGTAGTACCGCACGTATTCGCGTGGCACCCCGCTATAACGAGAGAGGCCTTGGGGAGAGAGCTGAAGATTCTGAACGACTACGGGCTGAGAGAAGTAACTCTCCTAGTCTACATAGACCCCCATACGAGATACGATTCAGAAGACCTAGCTAGTAGGGTGCTTGAGAACATCGAGTACGCTAGAAGCGTCTTCCCCGGTAGCATATACATGGGCTGTATGAGGCCAGGGTATATAAGGCCAATACTAGACAAGTCCCTAGTCGAGAAAGGGTTAGTGGATAGAATAGCCAACCCATACCACAAAGTCTTAGCGGAATATCCTGAGGAATACTACGACGCATGCTGCTCCATACCAATAAATGAAGAGACCCGTTCCCTCTTCTACGTGGGCTCCTCCTTAGAGATCGTTAGATAATCGTAAGTCACCACTGCTATGGAGTTATTTAGTAACTGGGGGTGTTAGTTGTACTTCAGTCCTGGAGTTGAGGAGTGTAGGAAAGATTTCTTTAACTTCGGCTAGAGTTACCTCCACATAATGTTCTAGAACAGAATTTAAATATTGCAAATACCTCAAACAACACGCAGTGACTTACTAAAATAATATTTGAGTAAGCATGAGGTAGTGTTTTAAAGGTGTTTTTAAGAGATGTTTTGTATTTTATTCTGTGATGTTGCTTGGTGATTTCATGCGTAAGAGTGAGTATTTAGAGAGGTTGTATAGGATTTTCCCGTGGGTTGAGGATCCTTTCACTACTGAGGGTCTTGAGAGGTATGAGAAGACTATCTCAGAGTTTAGGGTCGTGGTTACTCACGCGTGGCTTAAGGAATTAATGAGTAAGAAGAAAGAGCTTAGGCTAATTGATTTATGTAGTGGTGTGGGAATCGGGGGTGTTGCGTTAGCTAAGGTCCTGACAGATTTAGGGGTTAGGGTTAGCTTAACCCTGGTTGATCTTCGTCGAGACGCTCTCAGCAAGGCTATCGAGTTTAGCTTAAGAGAACTCGGCTTCAAGCCCGAAATACTGGTGCGTGACGTTCTAGAATTAAGTGAAGCTAACTTAGAGAGAGTGTTTGATTTAGCGTTAGTATGGGGGCTGTTTCATAGTTGATGCTTATGGATTAGATTTATAAGCCCTTGATTTTGTTTATAATTTGAGTCTGCTTGGGTGATGGGAGCGGTGCTCCAAGCCTAGGCAGGCTGACTCTCAAGGGGTCCGTGTCGTTGACCTCGATGCCCGATGACCCCACCCCGGAAGTAGCAGTGCTATCGATGAAGGAGTGAGCGAGGAGGAAGTCCCTAGATGCGATGAACAAATAAAAACAAACTAACGAGAATGAACATCTAGGGACAAATGGTCACACGACACCACACTTCAGTCCATGGGAGTGGGTCAGGGTTCTCGCCAACATCTCAAGACTTTTAATAGATGACGGGCTTTTCATATATGATAAGATAGACAGGGTGTACACAATATTTTACTTGGTAGGGTATAAAGAAGTCCTGCCCGAGCTAGTTGAGAAAGATAAGGTGATCTTAACAATACATAGAGAAAGAGAATTCAGGACAGGATACTTCAAGCGTATAGCCCTTAACCTCCTAAGTGGGGAGGGGGAGGAGATGAAGGTATATTTCTGGGACCTAGCTTCCTCAGCAACACTCACGTGGGTTTTCTTCAGAGACATAGACTACGCGCCGATCAGAAGATCCTACTCAGGCATCATAATAGCGAGAAACCCGAGGCGATCAATCAACCTAGAAACATCATTTAAAGAAACACCCACTATACTGAAGTAGTGATAACCACGTCTCGTAAGGTTTAGCTTGTTTCTAGCTCTTTAATATCTAAGCTCTTAGCAGGGTTCACGGCCTAAACTCAGTGTATAGTACACGTGAAAAAAATTTATAAACTTTCTAAAAACATTAATCTTGTGATGACTCCATGCAAAATAGGAGTTATATCTATAAAGTGCTTGCTATACTAATTTTGACTTTGCTCATCACACCTTTAGCGATCTCCACTGTCTACTCACAACCTACTAAGGGTCCTAAGCTAGATACCATCATATACTACGGGGTCACGACAATCGATAAGGGTGTGAAAGGTGTTGAGACGGGAGAGTACGACGCTTTCATGTGGGAAGTACTCCCAGAGGATTTAGAAATGGCTGGAGTGGACGTCACTAAGGTAAGGCTTATACCAGCCATCAGGTATATCGATGTTCTGGACATCAACCCCTATAGCGATCCTGATGAGAAAGGAGTCTGCGGTCTGGCAACCAGACCGAAAGACGGTGTCGTCGTATTCAACCCGTTAGCTCTTAGAGAAGTGAGGTTCCAGCTTAATAACTTGATTAACAGGAAGTACATAAGCTACGAGCTTCTGAGAGGCGGGGGTGAGCCAGCCTTCACCTACGTAAGCCTAAGCCACCCTGCGTGGAGATACATCAAAGACATAACTGAAGAGTTAGGTCTTAGAGATGAGGGGAACGAGTACGTGGCTCTACAGAAGATAAGAGAAGCCGTCGCAAACGCTTCACAGTGCATGGCTAGATTCAACTATACCCTAACACTAGAGACCGACCCTGCCTCAGGCAGGAATGTATGGACCTTAACTAGACCTGACGGCAGTAAGGAGCCTGTGAAGATAGTCTTCCTCATAAGGATAGAGGATGAGAGAAAGCTCATAGGAGATTACATCGCTGGGCAGCTAGAGAAGGCGAACTTCCTAGTTGAGAGGAAATACATAGAAAGAGCTCAGTACAGGCCGCTGGTGAGGACCGCGGATCCAAGAAACGTTGAATGGAACATCTACACCCACTCAGACTCCATGCTCAGATCTCTCTGGATTCACGAAGAGGTCGGTTACTGGTATACGGCCACTTACGGCCCCCTACCAACGACTGGCGGGCGCTGGGAATATACCGTGGAGCACGCTGAAGCAATAGGTGACATGGTGCAGGGCATAGTGGAGGACATTTCTGCAAAGTTATATAAAGGGGAGGTAAGCAGCTTAGAGGAGTACTGGTCTCTAATTAAGGAAGGAACGCAACTCGCAGTATATCAAAGCTTGAGAGTCTTCATAGTAGGTGTTAGGAACTTCTACCTAGTCAATCCGAGAGTTAAGAGCATGGTGTACAGCCCGATCTTTGGAATAACCATAGAATGGCCGTGGAGAACAGCTGAAACAGATGACGGAGTACTTAAGGCGGCTCTCTATGCTTCGACTGGAAGCTTATTCCTGTATGAGTGGAACCCAATATCAGGGGTTGGCGGAGTCTACGGTTCTTACATATGGTACTACGTTCGTGATTATGCCTGGTTAAGGAACCCCTCAACTCTCGAGCCAACGCCTGTCAGAGCTACATGGAATATTAGGAAGGAGGAAACCATAGTACCTACTGACGCCATCGTATATAACCCGGACACGCACAATTGGGAGAACGTCGCTGAGGGAACCACAGCTAAGTACGTGGTGGAAATGAACTTTAAGTTCAGCAACTATCACGATGGGTCTCCTATGACGTTATTAGATATACTCATGACCTACGCTTGGTACGCTGAGTGGGCTTCAAAATCCGGGGATGACGACGTTTGGTATCATCCGAATGTAGAGGAGGACTATAGGTACATAACCGACGACATAGTGGGTATAAAGATTATTAACTCTACCGCCATCAGGGTCTACGGAACCTACGGTCTCTTCTATAGCTTAGATGAAACAGCAGTCTACTACCTAGATTACTTCTGGCCTAGCTGGCATCCCTTACTTAGGTTATCTATGGAGTACGTAATAACTAATAACGGTCCCGTGTCAGGAGTTAAGTATGGTTGGCTTACTGGAGAGGGTGATAAGACCTTAGATGCTATGAACCCTGAACACGTGGCTGACGTAGCTGAGGCTGCTAGGCTCATAGGCAACGGAACATACAAACCCCCGTACCTGAACAATACAATCAACCTTCTCGTTGGTAAGGGTATCTCGGTACAGGATATCTCGACATCGTGTAATAAGTTGGCTACCTTTGTAACCGCTAAGAGACATCTAGTTGTCAGCAATGGCCCCTATTATATCGAGAGGTATATTCCCGAGCAGATGTACGTAGAGCTGAAGGCATTTAGAGATCAAACATACCCGTTCACGCCTGATTACTGGCTGAGGATATTTGAAGTATCACAACTGAAGCTGGGTGGAGCCGTGATAGTTCCTGCCATTATCGTGACTGGTTATCAAGCAGAGGTTGAAGTCCCGGTAGTTAAATACACGATATTCCCGGACGAGGGAGTCGCTCCTGCCGAAGACGTGAACGCGGAGCTAGTCCTACGTAAAGTAGGAGGAGAACTCATAGCCTCCCTGTCTGGAGAAGTAGTAGATACAGGACCTCCAACGATTTGGAGGTTTACCATATCCCCGGAGATTACTAGGAATCTGGCAGGGTTAGATAGTGTGCTTCTAGAGGTTAGGTTCTGGAGACAGCCTGGTTTTTACGAGATCTCAGAAAGCTTTATGGTGGAGGTTTTAACCTTAGAGACCCCCACAGAGACAACCACACCAGAGACTGTTACAGTGTCCATAACAAAAACGGCAACAGTCACGGTACCTACTACAGTAACTGAGATCCCCGTCATAACGCCTGCCGGTGCGGTAATCGCCGTGGTTATGGTGGTAGTTGGAGTAGCTTTAGGGTATGTCCTCTTCAGGAAGAAGTAGGTGTACCCTATGTCAAGTACAGCTAGTTTTTTTGTTTCTAAAGCTTTAAACGCTCTACTCGTGATTTTTTTAACTGTTTTGATAGCTTCCATAGCGTTTAACTACCTTCACGAGAAGGAGGCTTGGGGAAGGGTATATGACCTAGTTGAGTCAGATGTTAGGAGGTTCATTCAGGAGAACCCTAGGGCAACGGCAGAGGACGTGGAGAATTATAGGCACTACCGTGAGTCCTTCTGGATCAAATTCTACGGACTTGATCAACCAGTAGCTTACAGGATAGTTATGGCCAGTCTCAAAACATTCACCATGGACTTCGGAGAGGCTAGGATACTTTACACGGCTTACGGACACACCAAGGATGCCAGAACCATAATTCTTGTGGCTATGGGGAGGACTGCAGTATTATTTACGACAGCCACCCTACTTAATATAGCTCTCGGGGTGCTTCTCGGAGTCTTTGTAGCTTCGAGGGCTGGCGGTATCATCGATAAAACTGTGGGCGTGGTAGCCATGATAACTAACGCAATGCCTCTATACTGGTTCGGTGCGTTGATGATCTGGCTACTCGCGTATACCCTAGGGTGGTTCCCTGCAGCTTCTTGGAGACCTATCCCTCCTCACGTGTCAGAGAATCTGCTAGAATTAATTAAGTGGTTTGCTTGGCACATGTTCATACCAATAGTTACCATGCTGATTCTCGGGGTTTTTGGGTGGGCTTGGAGTATAAGGGCTGTAGTAGTCGATAAGTACACAGAGGAATTCGTGGTGGCTCTGAGAGCCAAGGGTTTACCCGAGAACTACATCAGGTATAAACACGTTCTCCGAGCCGCACTACCCCCCGTAGTCACCATGGCCGTCCTATCCATAACGGGCTCCTTATTTGGGGCTATAGTTAGTGAGGTGATCTTTCAATGGCCTGGCATGGGCATGTTATACTATACTGCTTTAAGAAATAGCGATACCGTGATGGTTCTAGCTGATACCTATGCATTCGTAGTTCTCTTCGTGATAGTCAAGTTATTGCTGGATCTGGTATACGGGTTGCTTGACCCTAGGGTAAGGATAAGGAGGTGAGGACGCTTGCCGAAGATGTCCTCAAAACACTCGCTAACACTTACCACGCTGAGGACTCTCACAAAAGACAGGATGTTCGTTGCTGGGTTGCTCATGTTCGCGATACTGGCGGCTATGAGTATCGCCGGCTACATCATAGTACCTGAAGATGCTAGGACTAACTGGTACCTGAACGAGAGATGGACGCTGAACCCGAAGCTAGCACCGCCGTGCTGGGCTGACTACCTAACCAGCACTAGCAGAGCACCCACAACAAACTTGAGCGTGAGTGAGGTAAGCGAGTTCTGGCAAATTAAGGCTGAGGAGGTGTGGGAGGAGAAGTATAAGGAATTAGTGAGACTGGGAATCACTGATGAGGTCATCCTCGAGAACCTCAAGGCGAAGACGTACGAGAACTTCAGGGAGCTTTACCAGGGGAGGGGGCTTGTACACGAATTTCGCTACGAGCTAGCTTACGACATACCGCCTCAAGACATGGCTATAATAATATATAATAACGGACCTACAAAAATAGCTAACTCTACCGTGAAGTTAGTGAGGCCTGACGGGGTTGAGATTAGGTTTACTTTAAGTCAGAACACTGAGTTGCAGGAAGGTGGTAGCACCATCCTGAAGTTCTCTCAAGCTAAGGACTTCAAAGAAAGGTTAGTCAAGGATTTTCTATCCTCACAGACAGATTTGGCGATGCTGAGAGCATTGGCGGATTACGTGGAGTACGGTATCAAAACACCCCTCGAGGTCTTCTTCTACGGGAGCTTCGGTAGCGGAGGTAACGTGAGTCTCGGCAACCTCGTTAAGGGTGTTTACAGTGTTAAGGTAGCAATGATATTCAATGATACAGTGGATAAGAACAACATAAACACGCAGTTAAGAGTTTTAGGTAGTTGTTATGGTGTTCTAGGAACGGATAACGTAGGTCGAGACAATCTGTGGACCCTGCTTTCAGGTGCCGGCATAGCTCTCCTCATAGGTCTCCCCTATGCGCTAATCTCGAGAATCATAGGGCTTCTGTACGGGGCTACCAGCGGGTACTATGGCGGCACCTTAGTAGATACTGTAATGCAGAGAATATGTGAGGTGATTTACGCCATGCCCTTCCTCCCCTTCATAATACTGATATCATACACACTGAAAGAGACCGGTACGCAGATTAGTATTTGGCAGATTGTGGGACTTCTAGTAATCTTTGGGTGGCCTGGCGTGGCTATAGTGTCTCGTAGCATGGCTTTAAGCGTGAGAGAGGAACCATACGTGGAAGCTGCTAAAGCTCTCGGTGCTTCCGATCTTAGAATAATACTTAAATACATTATACCACAGCTAATGCCATATTTCTTCACGTCGGTGATGCTAGCCACTCCGGGCGCCATACTTACGGAGGTGTTCCTAAGTGTTTTAGGCTTGACAGACCCGAATATGCCTTCATGGGGTAAGATGATAAGTGGGGCGCAACTGACCGTGCACGCGTGGTGGTGGATAATACCTCCCGGAATAGCCATAACCATTACAGGGCTTACGTTTATGTTTTTAGGGTACTCCATAGAGAATACCACGAACCCGAGGAGGAGATTATGAAGTTAAATAGTTTAAATAGTAGATACGTCTTAATGATCTTAATAGTGGCCATAGTTTGCTCAGCAATAGCTTACCAGTGGGGGGCTTCAACAGTCAGTCCCGTAACCCTAACAGTAACCTCCTACACAACATCCTACGAAAGAATATTCAATACCTTCACTACGGTGACGACCCTACCAATAACGATAACTGCCACAATTACTAAGTCGGTTACTCAGGTGAGGACCGAGAGGCTCTCGCCGCCTGTAGTGCCTCGCGGCATGTTAGTCATAATGGGGGGTATGACGTTTGACGAAGCGTACTGGAAAATAATTGAGGGTAGTGGGGGTGGGAGTCCTAAGGTAGGTATCATACCTACAGCGAGCTCCACACCATATGATACTGGGAGTTACTACGTAGACGTCTTCAGGAGCTACGGTGCTGACGCAGTACTCGTGGACATTACCGAAACCAATTGTGGAACCACTGCCTACAGCGATGAGATCTTTAACCTTATAGAATCTCTTGATGCAGTCTTCTTCACCGGCGGCGATCAAAACAGGATTACTAAGTGTTTAATCAGGAATAACGAGCCAACGCCCGCTCTAAGAGCTTTATGGGATCTCTTCATGAGGGGCGGTCTCATATCAGGTAATAGCGCGGGCGCAGCCATTATGAGCGACCCCATGATCGGCGGGGGTATGGACGAGGGAGTATTAATCGTCAGAGGGCTTGGCTTCCTCCTTTACGGTCAGGTGATAGTGGATCAGCACTACCTCGCTAGGGGGAGATTCTTAAGACATATGGAGGCCTTGATGCAGACAAACACTAGGTTCGGGGTAGGCATCGACGAAGGTTCAGCACTAGTTTGCTCAGGTGAAGGTTCCTGTGCCGTCATAGGGTTCGCTCCAGTAGTCTTCGTAAAGTACGATAGCTTCAACGGAACATACCATAAGTTCATGCTGACCTACCTAACACCTGGGGACTCACTTGAGATAGCCAAGTATAGATCCATGGTTAACGCTTCTAAGAGTCTTATATCATCTGGTGAGCTCCAAGGAGCTGGCTCAGCCCCGCCTGAACTAACTAGATTAATAGATATAAAATCTCCGGAAGGATTGAGTTCCACGATAAAGCTACTACTACAGTATAATGAGGTCTCCATAACGCTGAAATCTGAGAGCGGTAAGGTAACGTACAATTTAGTCTTTAGGAGAACAAGTGATACAGCAATTTACGAGACAGAATTCTTTGGCGCGTCCAGGTATAGCGCGCTCAACATACTTCTACTCATATCGAAAAAATAATTTTTTAAAAATCCAAACCTGTATTTCAAGACTCGTAGGGTTATGAGCCACTGGGTAATTAGCGATGAGTCACCATGTGAGGAGTTTAGGAACATGGTGAACAACTCGCTAAGCAACCACAGATATTCACAAAGCTTAATGGGTGGTAAACGCTTTAGGTCCCGACTTAATAATAGTGGAGGGGACCGCAATATGCTGAGGCTATATTTGAAAGTTTGTCGATGCAACTTTACTATCGAGGGTGAGAGTAAATGATAACGATGTAGGCTCGGATAAAGACTATTACTGTGAGGAGATCTTTTAAAGTGTTTCTAGAGAACCGGTCGAGTCCCTGGTCAGGGAACACGATAAGTTCGTAGTAGTTGATGGGGTTAAGGTACGTTACGTCGAGGTATCTGGTGACGGTAATTTGACCTTTGTTCTGCTTTCACGGGTTTGGGGCAAGTGTTTTTAGTTGGAGGGAAGTGCTGGACAACTTGTCTAGCCATGGTAGAATCATAGCCTTCGAGATGCCTAGGTTCGGGCTTATTGAGAGAGTGGATTCTGCCTCACTGAGCTTCAACCCCCTACACAGCTGAGGGTCAGGCGAGGATAGCTTACGAGCTATTGAGAAAACTTAACGTGAGTAGGACGGTATTAGTAGGGCACTCGGCTGGCGGGGAATTAGCTCTCCTCATAACGGTTAAGGCATCCCGAACTCGTGGACGCTCTGATACTGGTAGCTCCAGCTTGGAAAACGTGGCAAAGCGGTTTACTTAAGAATATTATATTCTCTACTCACTACCTTTAGCCGATAAATACGGATCCTTAATAATAAGGGGGTTCATAAATCAGTTAGAACAAATACTTTATAGAGCTTGGTATAACAAGTCTAAACTAACAGAAGATATCGTGGGGGAGGGGTATAGGTATCCTTTGAAAGCTAGAGACTGGAATAAAGGGCTTTACTGGCTGATGAAGCACAGGAGATTCCCGGAAGTAAGTAGTTCATTAAAGAACGTTAAGTCGCCAATCTTAATAATACATGGAGCAAACGACGAAATAGTCCCACTAAGCAATAGCTTAGAGTTAGTGGGTCTGTTAAGCAATGAATCAAACCCTAGACTAGTAACGATAAGCGAGTGCGGTCACCTACCTCACGAGGAAAACCTGATGAGTTCCTCAAAATAGTTAAGGAGTTCGTCATGGAATTCACACGATGAATTACTACTTCTTGGTGAACGGTGATTCAAGGCCATTCACGTCTGTTTCGAGGGTTCGAACCACATACTCCTTTAAGGTCTTAATTACCGTTTGTTCCTAGATGCTCGTTTTCGTTGGTTTATGTTGTTCATCGTATTTGAGGTAGCGGTGCTACCGATGAAGGAGTGAGTGAGACTAAATGTACTTCTCAGTATTCGGGGCGTCACCCACAACAACTCATACACCAGCATCTAACACCATAAAAACAAACAAAAACAACACCTACGAACTCGTAAAAGAAGTATATCCCGTTCTCAGGCAGTAGCTCTAACTTAAAAGGAAACCTGACATGAGGCAGTTGCTCTAACTGCTCGTGAAGCCACCTACATAACTCAGATATCCCCGGCAAACCCGCTCTTCTAGGCATACCGCCATATTCAACCCGAGACAAAATCATCAACGCCTTCGCTTTCCTTATACATTGCTAAGGGTTTTCAACCATAACATGCTTAACGATTATTAACCTTATCTTTTGTAGTAGTGTGGGGGTTTTAATGGGCGTTAGTTTCTTGGAGGTTTCGGGGGTTAGGGTTAGGTATTACGTGTTTGGTTCTGGCGAGCCGAGAGTTCTTGTGACGGCCGGTGTTCACGGTGATGAGGTGACGGGGGTTTACTCGGCTTATAGGTTGGTTGAGTTTCTCGAGGGTTTGAGGGTTTTCAGCGGGTCTGTTGTGGTTGTGCCCGTGGTTAATGTTCTGGGTTTCGCGGCTCGGACTAGGTTTAACCCTGTGGATTTCGTGGATTTGAATAGGGTATTTCCTGACGGTGCCGGCTCCCCCGTGAGTAGGGGTTTGGTTAGAGCTGTGTGGGGGTTGGCTGAGTCCTCGAATTATGTTCTGGACCTCCACTGCGCCGGGCATAACTCGTATCAGTACGTGCTCGCGCTTCACCGTGAGTTCCCTAAGGTCAGGGAGTTCACTGACTTAATACCTTGGGATACCGTGGTGGAGTCAACCGGCTTGAGGGGTCAGTTATTCGTTGAGGCCACGCATAAGGGCATACCGTCAGCGATAATAGAGACTCCGGGAGGTGACGGGTACTACAACGAGGTTTGGGGGGAGAGGCTGTTTAGGGTGGTTGCGGGGACTCTGAGGAAGCTCGGGGTAATCACTGACTCAGAGCAGGTGGAGCAGGGGGTTAAGACGTACTACGGCAAGCTAGTTCAAGCGAAAACCCCTGTCGAGGGCTTCCCGAAAACTGTTGTGGAGCCGGGCACTATGGTGAGGGAAGGTGATACTCTATGCTACGTGGGTGGCGTCGCCATCACTTCACCAACGTCAGGTAAACTCATATCAATCGCTAAAAACACGTACGTATTCGAAGAAGACTCGATAGCCTCCATAGCGCCACTAACCACGGGCTAGGGTCGAGGCATTATCCGTGACCTAAAGAATGAGTTTCTCAGATATGGACTCAGGGGATGTGGGGGGCTAGCTCAGATTTTTATGTTTACTTAAAGACTATTAACGTATTTAAAAATTATTAACACGTATATTTTTAAATTCTTGCACTGATACATCCTGTGGTGACCCATCTTGGAGATAATATTGTGGGTTGCTGTCGTAGCTTATCTCCTAGCTATGCTAGGAATAGGTGTGTGGGCTACGAAATTCATTAAATCAACGGATGATTACCTTCTGGCTGGTAGGAGGCTCGGTGTTGCGTTAGCTGCCGCCACTCTTGCGGCAACTCATTACGGTGGTGGGTTTGTTCTCGGCGGTGCGTCGTGGGGCGTGACGTACGGGCTAGGCGGTTTCTGGTACGGGGCAGCCTGCGGTATTGGGTTAGCGTTACTTAGCATCACGTTCGCTAAATTATCTAGAGCTCTAGCACTCTACACAGTCCCTGAATTACTGCGGATGAGGTATCGTGGATACTCAGTTCAAGCGATCTCCGCACTACTCTCACTTCTAGCCTTGATAGGGATTATAGGAGCGCAGGTATGGGCTGCTGGAGCAGTCTTCGAAGCTATGGGGTTGCCCGGACTATGGGGCTCTGTTCTCGCAACGATGATTTTCATAGTTTACACAGCCATCTCAGGTCTCTGGGCAGTCACTCTCACAGACTTCGTTCAGATAATTCTCGGCACTCTCGGCGTCATAATAGCTACCGCCCTCGCCCTAGCTAGCGTTGGCGGTTTCGCGGGCGTGGAGAGCAGGCTTAACGAGCTGTACGCGTCTGGGGTGATTAGTAGTCCGTCGAGTGAGTACTTCAACATATTCTCGCCAGGGACTTCAGTCATAGTCCTTACACTAGTCGCTACAGTCATGTATACGTTGATAGGGCAAGACTTCTATCAGAGACTCTTCGCTTCTAAAGATGAGAGGACTGCTGCTAGGGCCTCACTCCTCTCAGGGATTTTCCTCGTAATAGTCTCATTCATACCGGCTATCGCAGGCATGGCCGCGCTAGCACTCTCACCGAGCCCGCAGGAAATAATTGCGTCGCCGAGAGTCGCGATACCACACCTAATCCTGGTAACGTTAGGGCCTGTTGCCGGCGCGTTATTCATAGCCGCAGTACTCGCGGCCGTGATGTCAACAGCTGACTCCCTCTTACTGGCTGCCACGTCACATGTCGTCAGAGACTTCTACTATAGGTTCAACCCGAGAATCACTGATAAGCAGATGCTGAAGCTATCCATAGTAATCACCGTGATCGTCGGCATATTCTCGCTTGCAACAGCCCTGACTGTTCGAGGGATAATCGAGTTACTCATATACTCGTACGACCTCTACACTTCAGGAGTCTTCGTACCCTTAGTGCTGGGTCTCGTATGGAAACGCGCAACAAAGGAAGGAGCTGTCGCCGGCATGATAGCAGGCTTCATAGCTTCCTTAATGGGTATAATGGGTTACATACCAGCAGAAATATACGAGATGATCTACGTCTGGGGCGCTCTAGTTTCCCTTATAGTCATGGTAGTAGTTAGCTTAATCACCAAGCCCACACAACCAGAAGAAAACCTAGCAAAACTACTTAAGTGGTCCTGAAACGTAAATGAATGTTTTTAAATACGATAAATATAAAAAACATTATTTTTTGTGTAGTTTCTGACTCTACCTAAAAGAACGGGTTTTAAAATCGAGGTGTAAATATCCCTTGCATGGTATTATTATGTGTTGTGATGTTATGAGTGGTCTTCACCGTTCTTAAGTGTTGCTGGTTACCTACGTTGTTGCTTCGATGGATTTATGGGGCAGTAACTTTTGTTAAGATTGTTCAGGATGAGTTGAGTCTTTTTAGGGTTATGAGGTATGCTGAAGTGGTGTGCTTGTCTATCCCATATCTCTCCATTGTCTCAGCGTGCTCTTTGGAGTTTGTCGTACCGGCTGGGTCAACGTATTCTACTTCGAGAGCGTAGAGTAGTGCTTTAAGAGCTATCAAGGTCATATAGGACATTCTCTGAAAAGTTTTTAAAGCTAGGAGCTTATACGCCTATTGGTGACCCCCGGGTCTCCGAGATCCGTGGGGTCTTGAAGTCCCGGTGACGGGGCTTGAGCTACTGCGGTGAGGGGGCTCGGGGAGACCGTTGAGAAGTAGATGGCGGCTCAAAACCGCCACCTACCGAGAAACGGTGTGGTGAGTTCCTCGAGTACGTTAATCTCTTCCTGTGCAGACATACATGAGCCGGGTTACTATATCCTCGCGTCAGATCCTTAACGGTCTTCAGGAGGGGTGGATTACTGCATTCAGATCTACGCTGACCCCCGCCCTTCAGGACGGGGAGGAGGTCAGAGGCCTTGACGTGTTGGCTAGGAATAGCTACCTATTCGTTGATGCCGCTAGAAAAATTGAGCTCACTAAGTCCCTGCAAGAGCTGGAGAGCCTGAACCCATACTTCGTGAGGGGTCTCGGCTGGCTGAAGGTGAAACCTCAAGTCGTCGACGAAGTTGAGCGACGAGGGTGAGAACACAGCTATAGCTGAGACCATAAAACACGTCATAAGGGATTTCACATCCGATGGAGCGGCCCTACTGATTTATGTTAACAGAGCCAGACCTGAAGCCATGATCTCATATCATCTTGACGAGAACACCGTTAGAGAGTTATTCGAGAAAGCGATCATTGTCGGTGCTACGAAAACTCATAACTACTCAAGGATTCTTAAAGTAAGTGGGAGAGGCGAGCCAAAATTAGTTAACCCCGAGGTAGGGATCTACTACCCACTCCGCGATGAGGAGGCTGAGATAGCTAGCGAGAAAGTCAGGCTCGCGAAATACTTGGCCGTAACAACCACGGTACCAGGAGGACCAAGAGACTTAACGATAAAACCTGTTCTGTTTACGGTTATTGCTGGGGGGTAGGTACGGAGGGGTTAGGTCCCTGGGGAGAGTATCCTCGACTACTCCGTCACGCTAAGCATGCTGAATAACACCTCGGTATGGACGCATTCCCTACTCTGGCCAATACATGAAGTAGATAGAAAGCTAAAGACCGCTCATAGGATAGCCCCAGATGAGAGAGACGTAGTAGGACTACTGCAAAACGAGATCATCCTAAGAATACTCTAGCTTCCCTAGCACCGCCTCATTTGTTTGTTTCTTAGTTAAGATTTCAGGGCTCTCCCTACCGTCTTTCTGTAGAGCCTAAATACGCAGGCTGACCTCCTCCCAGCCCTGAAGGGCTTGGATTCCTCCAGAGCTGGGAGGTTTGGCAACAAGTCGTTACTACATCGTTTTCCTTTAGAGCTGGTGTTATAAAAATTTATTCCTTAAAGTCAATTATAATTATCGCGGGTGGTGTTACTTAGTGTCGAGTTTCTTGGAATCGGGTGCGTTTCCTGTTGAGGTAGTAAATATTGCTAGCGCTAAGGAGAAGGGTCCTGGTAGGCCGCCGTTCTGGGAGATGGTTTTCTGGTGGACTAGGAAGCCCTTAGCGTCTGCTAGGGCGGTCATACTTGCTTCCCTGCTTCCGGAGGGTTATGACCCGCTTAAGTTTATTGAAGCCGCGTACCCGAGTTATGCGGGGAGGGGGCGGTTCTCTAAGACCCCGCACTACCTGAACCCTAACCTAATGCTTAAGTCGTTAGGTAGGGAATTCGTTGAGAGGTTAAGTAAGGTGAGGCTGCTGGACCCGTTCGCGGGCTTCGGCTCCATACCACTGGAGGCGGTGAGGCTGGGGCTAGGTGAGGTAGTGGCTACAGAACTACTACCGACAGCCGTGGTATTCCTTAGAGCAGTCCTAGAATACCCGAAGTGGGCTTCGGAGAGGGGGCTCGGGAAGAACCTAATCAGTGACGTGGGTAGGTGGGGTGGGTGGGTCTTCGAGAGACTTAAGGAAGATCCAGACATAAAGGAGCTCTACGACCAGGAAGTCGCCGTATATATTGGGACATGGGAGGTTAAGTGCCCGTACTGCGGTAAGCACACGCCACTAATAGGTAATTGGTGGCTAGCTAGGGTTAAGGGTGATACAGGCTTCAAAAACCTCGCGTGGATAACCCCAACTAAATCAGAGGAAGGCGTGGAGATGCAGGTAACCCAAATCAGAGACTCCCGAGAACTACAGCTAGCTAAAACCATAACGAAGGGTAACAAAGCCGTAGGCGTAGAAATAAGCGGTAAGAAGATAATCGTGGGAGACCAAGCCCTAAGCGGGGAGCCAAACATAAGCGCTAGAAACAGTGAGGCAGTATGCCTCCACTGCCACGCAAAAATCAAGGGAGTGAAAAATAAGTGGTACGTTAAAGAAGCACTAAGAGAATGGAACCAGAACCTAGAAAAATACCTAAACAGAGAGATAAGTCTTGAAGAACTGAGGAAGAGCTCGGCAAGACCGAGACTCCTAGTAAAGGCAAAAATAGTTAATAAGAACCTAGAATTCAAGCCAGCAACAAGTGAAGACGACGAGAAACTCTGGAAAGCACTAGAGAAGCTCAAGGCGATGTGGGGAGACCCAGACATACCAACAGAGTCTTTACCACCTTATGGCTCCCGCGGCATGGGGGGAGATCTAAAAACTATTGTGTGGGGTCTTGATAAGTGGTATAAGCACTTCAACCCGCGACAGCTCCTAACCCTAGTCAAGCTCGTCAAGCTAATTAGGGAAGCTGGTAAGAAGGTCGAGGAGGAGAAGCTAAAAGAAGGGTGGAGCAGGGAAGACGCACACAAATACGCAGAAGCAGTAACAACATACCTAGCAATAGCAC
>CAYZXH010000011.1:0-39779 GCA_964482405.1 uncultured Desulfurococcaceae archaeon
AAAGCGTGGAGAAACCTACGGATACTAACAACCTATACCTACCCATCAATTCACCCCAAAGAACGAGCTTTCAGTTGTAAACACCTATAATTATGTTTGGTCCTTAGTTAATATATACAGTCCCTCTATTCCGGAGCGAGCCTTGGTTACAACTATTTTTAATATGTTCTTCAAAAATATATTGAGGGTGTATTGAATTGAGTTTCGATGAGGGTCTCCTACGTGAATTAATTGATGCAGGTGTTGCTGCTGGAGCGACCTATGTGGAGGCTCGTTACCAGAATGATCAAGGAATATCTGTGGCGATGAGAAACGGCAGGATAATCGGGGTCGGGTCCGTTAAGGAGGAGGGTGTTGGTGTGAGGGTCTTGATGAACGGGTCCTTAGGGTTTGCGGCAACCAACGACTTGAGTAAGGAGGGATTGATGAACGCTCTCGAGAAGGCCGTGAGTAGAGCTAGGGCGACTGCGTCGCTGAGGAGGAGCGCCATCACGTTTACTGAGGAGAGGGTTGGGAGAGCTTCTTATGAAGTGATACCTAAGTCTAAATTAGAAGATATTCACGTTGAGGATTTAATGAGCTTGGGTAAGGAGGCTTACGGGGAACTACTTAAGACAGTTAGTCAGGTCAAGCTACCTGTGTGCGTCTTCAGCGCAGAGACCCACATGCAGGAGAAGCTAATAATGACTTCTGAGGGAGCGTATGTTAGGTCAAGAATCCCTAGAATCTACGTATCGCTTAATTTAGTACTCCTACACCAACAGAGAGGGACTCTGCAGAGAATGAAGGAATTCGCCAGTTCCGGTGGTGGCGAGCTCCTTAAGGAGTGGAAGCCTGTTGATGTAGTTTCAGAAGAGGTTAAGAACTTGGAGGTCGTCTTACTGAAGGGTGTTGAACCGCCTAAGGACCCTGTCGACGTGGTTGTTGGGTCAGAGATAATCGGGCTGTTAGTTCATGAGTCGGCCGGACACCCTATGGAGGCTGACAGAATATTGGGGCGTGAGGCCGCACAAGCAGGGGAATCCTACGTCAAGCCTGAAATGATAGGTAAGTACAGAATAGGGAATGAGTTAGCTACCGTGATCGAAGACCCCACAATACCAGGTAGCAACGGATTCTACCTCTACGATGACGAGGGGGTTCCGGCAAGGCCTAGATACCTCTATAAGGAGGGGATTATCAACGAAGCACTCCATAACAGGCATACCGCAAGCATATTCGGTGTTAAGAGTAATGCCGCGGCTAGAGCCATGAACTACGCTTCAGAACCTATAATACGTATGAGTAACACTTACCTCAAGCCAGGTGATATGAGCTTCGAGGAACTTATAGATGACATAGATCTAGGTGTCTACATTAAGTCGTATATGGAGTGGAACATAGACGACATCAGGTGGAATCAAAGATACGTAGGCTTAGAAGCCTACCTAATAAGAAACGGGGAGTTAGCCGAGCCGATCAGAAACCCAGTGCTAGAGATAACCACCCAAGGATTCTACAGCAACATAGTAGCTGTCGATAAGGAGTTGAAGTTCTATCCGGGTACTTGCGGTAAGGGGGAACCCTCACAAGGAGTTCCTGTATGGTTTGGTGGTCCGGATGTCAGGATCTCTAAGATTAGGTTGGGGGTGATCGCTTAATGACCAGGACTATAGAGTTGGGGAGGGAGGTAGTCAATAAGCTGAGGGCTAGTTACGACGACGTCGCAGTTCTCATAAAAACTCGTGACAGGGTTATGGTGAAGCTATGGAATACAGAACCCTCAGTAACTCAGAGCTGGATAACCACGGAAGTGTCCTTGTTATTAGCTAAATCGAAGAGAGTGTTAATACTGGAGTTCTCTGTCGGCAGACCTGAAGAAATCCTTAAAGCCGTTGAGAAGATCTCAAGCGTGGTTGAGAGGGTTGAGGAATCAGAACTCTACGCCCCCCTACCAGAACCTCAGGAAGTGAAGCTAGTTGAGGGATCTTTCGACCCGAAAGTAATTGACGCGATGAGAGATCCCGGCAAGCTAACCAGGTTGATGATTAATGCCGCACTATCTGAGGGAGCTGAGAGAGTCGCGGGTACTCTAACCTTAAGTAAGGATGAGAGGGTTCTAGTTACTAGTAAGGGATTCGAGAATAGTGAGAGAAGAACGTTGGTCGAGGCATACCTGAGAGCGTTTAAGAAAGAGTTTAGCGGTCAGTGGGCTCATGGATCGACGCACGTGAACGAGAAAGAAATCGAGGAAGTCGGTAGGAAAGCCGGCTTATACGCCTCAATAACTAGTGATAAAGCGGATCTACAACCCGGTAAGTACGACGTAATCCTCTCACCACTCGTGGTAGGCAACTTAATGAATTACGTGTCTTTCATGTCCTCAGCACTAGCGGTGTTAATGGGTTATTCGATGTTCATGAAGTTCAGACCTGGTGATAAAATAGCTTCAGAGAAGCTAACGCTGGTGGACACGCCCAGAGACCCCACCCTACCTAACGTAGCCTCATTCGACGATGAGGGAGTTCCCACCTATGATAAGCCTATAATAGAAGACGGGATCTTCCACAACCTACTCCACAACTCCGGCACGGCAACCAAGCTCGGGGTTAAATCTACAGGCAATGCCGGGTGGGTGATGCCGAACCCCTGGAACCTAAGCATGAAGCCTGGAGAACTGGGAGAGGAAGAATTAGTCAGTGAGCTAAGGAACGGAGTCATAATAACCAATAACTGGTATACTAGACTACAAAACTATGTTGAGGGAACGTTCTCGACGGTCGCGCGTGACGTGGCGTTACTGGTTAAGAACGGTGAGATAGTGGGCGACGTCGGTAGAGTGAGGATAGCGACGAGCTTTCCTCAACTCCTCAACAACATTGAGGCGATGACTAAGCAAACATATGATATTATGTGGTGGGAGGTCCGAACGCCTACTAGAGCGCCTTACGTGCTGGCTAGGAATGTTAACCTGACCAAACCCTACATATGATTTTTCATCAGAAAGATTCTGGTTGTCCGTACTCACCCGAGAATTCATCACCTATTTCCTCGGTTCTCCAAGCGTTAGGGCATCCCTTACCATACCTTATTATAGGTCCTTCAAGCCTAGTTAGTAGCACGACTCTCGAAGGCGCGGAGTACGACACTACCCTATAGCCTGTCTCAATCGCTAACTTCTCAGCGAAATCCAGGACTTCATTCATTGAAGGCATGTTATCCCTGCTTAATCTCTCGGTGGAGCCGCCTACGTGCATGTAAGCCTTAGGTTCTACGTAGGTTGGTGAGGCCTTATCTATCAACCTAGCAAATCCTTTGACGTCTTCGTTGCTCATGTTGAATTCCTTGATTAAAGTTATTCTGAGGACAGTTGGCGATGAGAAGGACGGCAGTAACTCTAAGGTTTCTAAGGTTTTCTCCCAACCCTTACTTATGAGGGGCCTATTAAAGAAATCGTACATTTCCTTATTCCAGGCCTCTAAAGACACGTAGAGTTGGGTAGGCTCCTCCTCTAGAGACGCCAAGACCTCAGGTCTTATACCCCTAGTCACCAAGAACGTGGTCAAGCCTTTCTTATGGAATACCTGAATCAACTCGCTCAGCCTGGGATACAGGGTTGGCTCACCAGTAAGTGAGATGGCTACGTGTTTAGGGTTCATCGCCTTCTCCCACATGTTTTTAGGGGCCACGTTCCTGTACCCGCTAACGGTCCGTCGGTGCTCCTCTATGGCTAGATCAGCTATTACTTCAGGATCGTCAACGCTAGGCAATCTCATCAAGTCTTTATCACTTAACCCGAGGTCTTGCGGTCTCACCCTCCAGCAATGAAGACACGCGTTCCAGCACCAAAGAGTAGCGGGAGTAAACTGCACACACCTATGCGACTCAATCCCGTAAAACTTACACTTATAACAAAACCTACCCTGAGTCAACGCGTTATGAACCCATAAACACTTCTTAACAGCTGAGTGTGAACCTATTAAGTGGTATTTCTGATTCTTCAACCTACTCATAACCAGAGTGAGCGGCTCAGCACGCTCAATCTCGACAGGCAATCTCACAGTCCTTCTTATCCTACTCACCAATAACTTGTCGGTTATGCAACTAATATTTTCACTTAGTTTCACTTCGCTGTTTAGCGGTCACCCAGTTCCTCAAGTAAGCGTTTAGTGAGTTACTTATTCTGTGCGGGTCTAGGTAAAGTTCGCTTGCGTTTAGCCTCCTAAGTATCTCAAAAGCTTTCTCAAGTATGTTGTTAGTGTTCTCCTGCCTAGCTAGCTCAAATAGTGTCTCACTGAAAGACCACGGGTAATATATCCAGACCCACTTCTCAACACGTTCAACGTAGTAATCAGGTATGAAAGAACTAGAGGTTTTGTAGTGTAGCACGGCGGTCTTAACTTCACGAGCTCCTAAACTATTGACTAGCCTGACAATCCTTGACATAGTGGTTCCTGTATCAACCACCTCATCAACAACTAAAACCTCCTTATTCTTAAGCTCTATCCCACCATAATAGCTGATCTCCGGCTCCTCTAATATCCTGCCCCCAACACCCCAGAACCTAGATCTCACCACGTGGAAGTCGTCCACCCCTATTACGTCACTAACTATTCGTGCAGGAACCAGCCCACCCCTCGATATGGTTAGTACGGTAGTGAAGTTCTTCCCTGAGTCAAGGATTATTTCAGCCAACCTATAACACATGCTTAAAGCCCTACTCCAAGGTAGGTAAAGAATCTCCATCGAGATCCCCTCAGCAAGGCTCTATAGTGCTCGGGGGCTTAGACGTTATAGCGTACGTTACAGTGGTAACCCTACTTAAGCTGGAGGTTATCCTCCTAGACATTACGTCAAGAACCTCGTGCGGTATCCTAACCCAATCAGCAGTCATGCCGTCAGAACTCTCAACAACCCTTATCGTCAGAATATACCCTTGATCTCTCTCATCGCCCTTAACCCCCACCCACATATCATCACCGACGACAGCGAAAGCCTGCCACACGGAATCGTAAAGCCCGTACTCCCTCAACGTGTCCTCAACTATTTTAGAAGCTTTCCTAACTATCTCTAACTTCTCCCTAGTGAAAGTACCGATCACTCTCACCGCCAGACCAGGTCCGGGGAACGGGTGCCTCTTCAACAAAACTTCAGGAAGGCCTAAGAGTCTCCCGACCTCCCTAACCTCGTCTTTGTAGAGATACCTCAACGGCTCAAGTATTCTCATCCTAAACCAAGAAGGTATTCCCCCGACGTTATGATGTGTCTTAATCTTGCTTGAACCGCTCACGACGCCGCTCTCTATCACGTCAGGGTAAGTAGTTCCCTGAACGAAATACTTGATTTCCGGATCTCTCTCAATTAACTCTCTGAAAATCTTAACGAATTCCTCGCCAATTAACTTTCTACGCTCCTCGCAATCAGAGACTCCCTCGAGCAACTTTAAGAATCTCTCTTCAGCGTCTATGTAGAGCGGTTCTATCCCCAAACTTCTTAAATTACTTAAGACTTCCTCAACCTCACCCTCTCTCAAAAGTCCGTGATTAACGAAAACAGCGATTAGCTTATCCTTAAAAACCTTCTTAGCTATTAGGGCAGAAACCGTGGAATCTATTCCGCCGCTAACCGCGACTAACGCTTTAGCGTTCACGTCAACCTCATTAATCATCTCTTTAGTTATGCGGTCAACGTAGTCACTGAGCGACCAGTTTCTCGCGACACCTGCAATACTGAGAAAGTTCTCAAGTAATCGAAGCCCCTTAACGGTGTGCTTGACTTCTGGGTGAAATTGTACACCGTAAAACACATTACCCTCGTGAAGTACCTTAAAAGTTGCAACACACCCATTTTCTGATAAAGCAAGAACTTCCCCTAAGTTGGGAAGCGAGGTAACACACTCGTTATGACTCATCCACACAAACTCAAAATCCTCCCAACCGTTAAATATAGGATCGCGTTTCAGTATTCTTACCCCCGTGCGACCAAACTCCATTCTCTTTTCTATATTACCCCCCAGCAACTTAGCAAGTAATTGATGTCCGAAGCATATGCCGAGAATAGGCTTACTGCTATCGAAAACTAACTCACTAATCTTATTGAGTTCTGCTTCATCAAGTTCACTAACGCTTAAAGGACTGCCCGATAAGACTAAGGCATCAAACCTTGAAAGAATTGACTTCTCTAAAGATTTGTATGGGATAACGCTAGTGTAAACCCCTAGCTCCCTAAACCTCCTAGATATCAAGTGAGTGTATTGTCCACCTAAATCCACAACGAGAATTCCGCCAAGAAACTCCTCCCTCATTCTAACCCCCGACATAAATAATTTCATAAACATATTAAATATTTAATTCCGACGTAACGTAAGCCCCTCATATAATTAACATAAATAAATTAATTGGTGTGAAAGAAGTCACCACCACCTTCTTAACAGAACCTAATGAAAAACATTCTCAAAAACTCTGAAGTATAGCTCTACCAGCAATAACCCCCGTAGCAGCGGCTATATTTAAACCTCTTGAAAGCCCTGCCCCGTCACCAGCTACAAAAATATTCTCAACGCTAGTCTGTAAGTTCTTGTCTGTCTTAACTTTTATGCTATAATACTTGATCTCAGGCGCGTAAAGTATTGTTTGCGGTGAGTAAAGACCTGGGTAAAGAATATTCAACCTCTTGAAAGCTTCGAGCAGGTTGACTATGACTCTGTAGGGAAGAACAACTCCTATATCTCCGGGAGTCACGTTCTTTAAGGTAGGCGTCACAATACTCCTCTCTATCCTCTCCCAGGTACTCCTCCTACCCTTCTCTAAATCACCTAACCTCTGAATTATTGGTTTGCCGACACCTACTCGAGTAGCTATCCTAGCTATAGACTTACCTAACTCTGTGGCGTCGGAGTAAGGATCTGTGAGTTTTAACGTAACTAATAACGCGAAGTTGGTATTCCTAGATTTTAAGTTCCTGTAACTAACCCCATTAACCCCTATGGTGCCGTCCTCGTACCTCTCCTGCACCACGAACCCGCGCGGGTTCGTGCAGAAAGTCCTGACTCTATCATCGTAAAATTTTGTGTAGAGAACTATTTTAGGGTCTGGGTTCACTGTAGTGACGTCCTCAGCTACATAAGACGGAACCTCTACCCTAACACCTACATCTAGAAATCCTGGCTCATGATCTATGCCCAGCATCTTAACCACTCTCTGAAACCACGTAACCCCTCCTCTGCCGGGCGCTAGGAGTACTCTGCGGGCCGTGAACTCCCCTCTAGTAGTACTTAACTTAAAGATGCCGTCACCCTTCAACACCTCAACCACGCTTGTTTCTGTGAATATTCTTACACTCTTCTTCTCTAAATAGGTACTCAAGTTATCGACAACCCTAATCATGACATCCGTCCCAACAATTCTCTGAGGTGTCGGTATGTACTTCGCGCCGGCCTTAGCCGCAAGTCTCTCAAGCGCTGTTATTTTCTCCTTGTCAGGCACGTGGAGTGTGTCTTCCGGTACGCCGAAAGACACGAAAATCCTGTCAACGTACTTCACTAATTCCTCAGCATAATTCCAGTCACCGACTAACTTATCTAGGTCTCCCCCAACGTCAGGTCTTAAGTTAAGCGTCCCGCTACTTAACGCGCCAGCACCCCCTATCCCGTAGGTCACATTGCATACTTCGCAGTTTAGGCACTCCACCTTATTGTTTAAGATGTGGGGGTTCGCGTTATTTGTTTTTATAGCTAACGGACATTTCCTCTCAGTAACTCTCCTCCCTTTATCAAAGACTGCTATCCTTAAATTACTTCCAGCGTTATTCACCATTTCTAGAGCAGCCATTAACCCGGCAGGCCCCCCACCAACTATCGCGACGTCAAAGTCCCTCATTTTATAACACCTAAATCTTTCCTTCTATCTATCATGTGAGTGACGTCATCCCCGGTACCTATGAGCGTTACTGGAATTCCTATCACGTCCTCCAAGTCCTCCACCCATCTCTTAGCTTCAGGAGGTAACTTACCCCACTCCCTGACCCTAGCTGAGGACGGGAAAACCTTGTCAAGACATGTTAAAGCTGCTTGAGTCGCTGAATTAAGTATTACGGCTCTCTTAGCTAAGTCGTGGTCGAAGGGTGCTGCTCTCCTCATCCTCCCGGTAACGGACGCTCTCTCCAACCAGCCTCTGTTAATGACTTCCTCGGGAGGTAACTCGCCAGGCAGGGGACCGCTCCCAACCCTAGTAACGTAAGACTTAAAAACTATAATGACCTCATCCGCGTGCTTAGGCCCTAGACCCACCTCTGATAAGATCCCTGATGCTGTGGTATCCCTGCTAGTCACGTAGGGATACGTGCCGTGATATAAAGATAGGTAAGTGCCTTGAGTACCCTCAATCAATACGTTACCTCCCGAATTAAGAATTCTCCAAAGCTCGTCAACTAAGTCCACTAAGTACGTGCTTAACTCAGGGAAGTCTTTGGCGAGCTTCAACCTACGCATAACCCTATCAACCATGGCCGCTCCAACACCTTGAAGAGTAGAGCCTATGGAGTTCCTGAGATACTCGTCTCCCGCCTCAGTCTCCACGTGCTTATCCTCTATAATTCCGGCGTTCCTGTCTACGAAAACTCTCCCAGCAACACCTAAAGTAGTGACTTCTCTAAAGAATACGTCAAGCCTTACTAGAGACCCCGCACCAATATAAAGCTTACAACCACCATTCACGAAAGCTGAGGGTATTATCCTCAACTTAAACTCCTTACCACCCCAAGTCACCGTATGTCCCGCGTTAACGGAACCCACCCTCACAGCCGCGTTTACTTCGTCGTTAAGAGCTAGGTAAGCGACCACCTTACCCTTACCCTCGTCACCGAAGAATCCCCCAACAACCACACTTAACATCTCATTCCCTGAATTAATTTACATTAAGCAATATAAATATTTTGCTAACCCAACTGGAGGTCAGTTCATTAATTTACAATAAATAATATAAAAGAGAGAACGGTATCAAGAAAAACAATTCCTTCTGTTAAGTTAAAAACCCATATTACATAGAGTCTAGGATAGCCGGCGATGAGTGTTGAGCGAATAACTAGAAGGTATTACAGGCGCTTGAGCCTACTGCCCCGGAAGAGGTTTTTAATAGCTATATATGTTTCTCTGATTACATTAGTGGGCATAGCTAACGCGAAACACTATAGTGTTGAAGGGTTTTCCGCTTCCATAAGCGCGTATTTCCTGCTCGGGTGTGTGTTAACCTTCATGTACTCGCCCTTAATGCTTACGAAGCTTTTTAACTTTAAGAGGGTTCTCGGACTATCTCTAGTTACTTTCGCCACATCTTTAATCGCGGAATTAATTCTTTACAGGCTTGCCGGGCTGAGAGGGTTAGGTCTTGTAGTTACTTCGGGCTTCGTGCTGGTGATCCTATCAGCTTTCACGACAGTAATTCACGCTTTAGCTGTCTCTCTCACAATACCTGCGCTGACCCTCGTAGTAGTCAATAAAGTCTTCTTCGAACAGAGCCTAAGTTACGCGCAGCTAGTTAGTGCTTTAATCGTTGAGTTTACTTCCGTAGTTTTAGGGATTTTACTCTTGCTGTACGTTGATAACAAGGGTAAGCAGTTAAGCGGTGTCTCACCTATAGTGGCTTTGAGAGCTTTCCTCAACACGTGGTTTACGGGCGAACCCGAGAGTCTCGAAACACTCTTCAATCACATAGGTTCTCAAAAAAGCGTTGAGGTTAAGTGCTTGGTTATTAAGCGTGAAGCAGAACCGAACATAGTGATGATATTCCCTAGAATCCATTTCGGCCCGTTTAACAACATAGGTTCTTCCAGGTTCATACACTACGTGGATAATTTCTCAGAGCCTGACTTTAAGGCGTTCACGTTTCATACTGCTGGCTCACACGAGCACAACCTAGCTAACAATAAAGACGCTAAGAGAATCGCTCGTGAGGTAGTCACTAAGGCGAGAAACTCCTTAAGCGATTCTTTCGAGGAACACTTGTGCGAGCCGTACAGGATTAGGTTAAGTGATGGTTGGGAAGCCCTGACGTTACGGGGTAGAGACTTCATGACGCCTTTCATAATTAATAAGTCGCTAGGTAATGATGACATACCCTATAATGCGTGGGACTACCTGAGTAAGCACCCTAAAGCTCCAGCGAACGTCATGTTGGTTGACGCACACTCGTGTAAGGGTGATAAAATTAAGGAACTCGAGAAACTTAAAAACCTCCTAGATAGGGTGGTTGAGGCTTACGAGTGTTCGGGGCTGAGTAAGTTCCTAGTTGGGTATGGGGAGGCTACAGTCACTAAAGCTTGCGTGGGATTATGCAACCCTAGAATAAAGGCATTGAGTATACGAGTAGGAGATAGGAGGTATGGGCTCGTCTACATCTACGGGAATAACGTAGACAAAAACTTCCGGCTTAAGCTAGATAACGTGATTAGGGAGAAGACGAACCTGACAGACTTCGAGGTAGTGACGCCGGACGATCACTCATGCGCAGCATCCTTAAAAGAATCGCCGTATGAGGTAGTTAACGAGTGTGACGAGCTTGTTGATGCAATAGTAGAATCTCTTAAGAAAGCGTCTGAGAATGAGGTACCCGCGTCCTACAAAATAATAAACCTCGAGTTAAGTGGTGTGAGGGTTGTCGGGGAGAAAGTCTTCACATTAATAGAGAATCTTCACGTACTAGCTAAGAAGACGGAGGTAGGGATGCTGATAATTTTAGCAGTCTTGAATACCTTAATGCCTTTACTATACGTGTTTTTCACGTCATACCTTACTTGATAGTAGCTCAAAACGTTTTTGAGGTTTGTTCAGGTCTCTAATCTAAAGCGATTATCTCTCTCCTCTTAACTACTTTATCAGGATATATGATCACTCCCTTATCCGTTATCTCGAAGGGATGTCTTCTTAAGTCGTGCTTGGTTCCACGCATCTTCCATATTAGTATAGACCTAGTTAAAACCCCGTCTAACTCGTCTAGATCCAACCTTATTATGCCGTCAGCAGCGTGCTCAACCCCCGGCCCCCCGAACCCTCTGTCAGTGACGCTTACTTGAGATACTAGAAACGTCGTTACGCCGAGACCTGAGAGAACCTTCTTCAACTGCATTAACACGCTCCTAGCTATTGAGGGTTTAGTTAGGTATAGTGTTGAGACTGAGTCTATCACCGCTCTCTGAGCTTTCGTATCCTTCAGAGCTTGCCTTACCACGTCAATGAACTCCCCGATGTCGTCAACAGTTTTAACCACGTATTTCTCTCTCTTAGCTGCTTCACCTATTCCGCCAGTGAACGCGTCCACTATGGCGAAGAACCCCTCATCCTCATACTTCTTCACGTCCCAGCCAAACTCACTCATCTCCCTCCTAATTTGAACGGGGTGTTCCTCTAGAGTCACCAGAACTCCAGGCTCCCCGTAAGTCAGCCCAAAATAAAGGAATTGCTGACTCAGTATGGTTTTCCCGGTGCCTGGACCGCCCGAAATCAAGACAACGTTTCTTTTAGGAATCCCACCGAAGAGTAGCTCGTCTAAGCCTGGAATGCCGCTCTTCACTTTCTCAACCATATGGGTCACCTGAAATTATATCTGCTTGCTGCTTTAAATGGTTCTCCTAAGGGGGTTGTCACTTTATCACGGGCCTCGCCCAATTCCCGAACTTCACCCAAGTTATGCTTCCTAAGCCTCCTACGACATTACTTAACGCCATGGCAACCCACACACCGTAGGATTGTAGGCCGACCACATAAGCGAGTAGGTATCCTAAACCTATCCTGAACCCCCACAACCTGATCATTCCTAGTACCGTAGGCACTGTTGTGTGGCCCGACCCCCTACCTACTGACATCCCGACGAAGAATAAGGTGAAGAAGGGTAGGCTAAACACGAAAGTCTCAAGAAATCTTAAAGCCTCGCTAAAAATCCCTGCGTCGGAAGTGAACACTGAGATTAGCTGACTCCTCACAGAGAAAACTATTAGAGCACCTAGAGCTGTGAGCGCGCTTATCGTTAGTGATGCTTTGTAGGCTATCTCGCGAGACCTACTCGTATTGCCGGCACCTAAGTTCTGTCCGACCATTATAGCTACGGGCATGGTCAGACCCCACATAACCGCGTCAGCTATATCCATCACTATGAATCCTATAGCGAAAGCTGCCGCCACCACCACACCAAACGAATTCACCAACGCGTTTTGAAGCATGAAGGCCATGCTATTAGAAGCGTGAAACACGAAGACCGGACCCCCTATACGGATATTCCTCAACACCCACAACCTATCAATATTCTTTGTGGGGAATATCCTTAAGTCAGGAAACTTACGTTTAGTTAGGTAAATCAGCGCGGCCACGCCGCCAAATCTCGACAGAACAGTAGCTAATGCCGCGCCGGCAGCCCCCATCCTGGGGAACGGGGGTATACCAAGTATTAGGAAGGGATCCCAGATAATATTCAGGAGAGCTGAAAAACCTCCTACCACGGCCGGGGTCCTAGTATCACCTACTGACTGAAGTATCGTAGAGTAAGTAACTGAGAGTCCTGAAAGCATTAAATCAATTGATATGATGCCTGAGTAACTCATTACATCATCAAATATCTCTGGCGGCGACCTAATCACGTAATAGAATAGAGGATACCTCAACGAGAAATATGTGAGACCGAAAACAAAGCTAGTTATCAGAGACACGGTAAAAAATTTGGAGGCAACATCACTGGCTTCATCATACCTCCTAGCACCTATGTATTGTGAGAGGAGAGCCATGTTAGCTGTGGAGATAGCCATATTGAAGGCGTTGAAGAACATGAAGGGAGGCCACGCTTGCCTAGGCACGGCCATAGCAACATTACTATACCTACTTAACCAGAAAGCGTCAGCTACGTTGTAAGACACGTTGATAAGCTGAACCAACATTAACGGAAACCCTAACCATAACAGAGTCTTGACTATAGGTCCGTTAACTATCTCACTCCTGTATCTATCTATCGTAGCTACCGCAGATCGAGCCACTAGAGACACCCACCCTCGTAACACCACTATATTTCTTAGAAATATAATTTATTTATGCTTATAAGCTACTGTTGCCGTCGAGTAGACGTTCATTTTTAGGTTCCCACTACCCGGATGTTTTAATAGTCTTGAAATGATGATTATTTATGGTGGTTTAGCATTGGTTAAAATTCTTCTCTTGAGGAGCAAGGAATTAGAAGAGTTGTTGAGTCCTGAGTCTCTAATACCTGAGATTGAGAACGCGTTCGTCAGGTACTCCAAGAACGAGACCGTGACGCCGCCTAGGACTGTTATGTGGGTTGAGGGTAATTGGTGGGGAGTGATGCAGTCTTACGTACCGGGTTGCGGTGTTGGTGTGAAGACCGTCAGCTTAATACCCCAGAACCCTAGTAGGGGCCTACCGACAATCCAAGCTTTAGTGACTTTATTTGATGGGTTGAGCGGATCCCCTCTCGCCGTCATGGAAGGCGGTGTTTTAACAGCTTTAAGAACGGGGGCCGCTAGCGCTGTCTCAGCTAAATACTTAGCTCCTAAGGACGTGGGTCCTATAGGAATCATCGGTACGGGATATCAAGCAAGATACCAGCTAAGGTTTGTGTCATCCGTTTATAAGACCGAAGACGTCATGATCTATGATGTAAGACCTGATCAAATGAGGTCGTTTAAAGCTTGGGCAGAGGGCGCGGGCTTCAAAGTTTTTGAAGCTACCTCAAGCGAGGAACTGGTTAAGAAATGTAAGGTAGTAATAGAAGCTTCAACCACTAAGGAGCCCGTGATCCTAGGTAAATGGCTGAGTAAGGATCAACACGTAATAAGTATAGGTGCACACGCAAGAGATTACAGAGCTCTAGACGATGAAGCAATAATTAAGTTTGGTAAGATAGTAGTTGATTCCAGGAAAGCAGTGCTTGAGGAGACAGGCGATATAAGGATCCCGCTTGAGAAAGGCTTAATTAAACAGGAAGATATCGCTGAGTTAGGGGAGGTTGCCGCCGGACTCAGAAAAGGTAGGGAGGGTGATGAGTTAACACTCTTTAAGAGTGTGGGTCTAGCCATACAGGATGCAGCCGCCGCAGCACTTGCTTACAGACTCGCTAAGAGTAGAAGGCTGGGTATTGAGGTAGAGCTTTAAATCAAGTTTTTCAATAAAATTCTGGCTGAAAACCCCCGCACTCTAGGGGAGTTCAGTTACTTCATTAATTCTTCTAATACTTTACGTAAGCGGTATAATCTCTCTACAAACTCGTCAGGTAATTTAGGGAGTCCTCCACTATCACGTATTCCTTTATATGCTTCCAGAAACTCCGTAAGTATTCCCGCGGATTTCGTGGCGTGAGGCAGTGTTTCCCTAACGAAGCACTCAAGACCCATACTGGTTATCTCATACTGTAATCTCCTAGAACCACTACTACTCTTCTTAATAAGGCCTTCGTTAACCATCTCGTTTAATGTTCTGTATAAGGTTCCGATCGAAGGTTTCCACACAGATTGCGTTACGTATATTATCCTCTTATAAATACCGTAGCCGTGAAGTTGTGGATTGGTAGCTAGGACTGCTAAAATCAGATGTCTGAGTACCTGCGTTCTCCTCCTCCTAACCAAGCCGCATCCTCTCTACATTAAATAATTCACGAAGCTAATATTTATCTATCATTTTCAAGGGTTAAAGAGGTCACGTTCAATAATTTTCTAGGAGAGGTTGGATAAGCTTCAACTATTCTGACGTGCTGACTTCTAGGTATTAAGTTCATTAATTTCTTAGATAGCTTTATGTTCGCGTATATTGTGTGAGCTTTCTTGAACGCAAGACCTGATAAAACCAAGTAATTTACTGGTTGAGTGTTCTCATAAGGTGCTTCAATAAATTTAACTAATCCTTCCCTGCTTAAGGTTTCGTAAGGCAATCTCGTTCTCTTAAATCTCCTTATAAGTCTCCTCCTATACTGGTATCTGTCCTTAAATTTTGCGGGACAGTAGTGCACATTTATTGTGAGGCCCTCCTCAAGCACCCAATTCATGATCTGTAAAGCCACCTCCCTAGAACCCTGAACCGTGAGCCCGTCAGTATTCACTCTTAAACCCCTACTCAAGATTCCGGCGTAGTTAGACTCACTAACCTCCATCTCGTTTAAGTTTATGAATCGAACGCCGAGTCTATAACCCTCTTCAACAAGCTTCTTCATCTTGCTGAAATCAGGTAGTACCGGATTCTCTATGCCTGTATTAAAGCCGTAATTTAGTGCTGTCTTCAGAGCATCCCACGAGTGAGGTCCTGTCACGTGTATTCTCAGTTCGTCAAGCCCAGCATCACTTAACTTATCTAGGTGCTCTACCTTAAGATTTCTTCCCGTGGTATACATGTGTACGTGGAATCCTTCCCCGAAAACCTCCTTCAAGTTCTTCACGACCTCGACCACGTCCTCTATGGCAAGGAGAGGGTCCCCACCAGTTATGCCCACGCCCCTAGACCCGGAAGCTAAAACCTCCAAAACGATGTCTTTCACATCCCTTACAGGGACTTCGTTGATATACGATACTCTCTTCCCTCTCCTGAACTCTGATATAGGGCAGTAAAAACATCCCTCACCGCATACTCCTGTAGCAAAGAAGACGCTTTTTAAGCCCTTAATACATAAACTACATCCTTCCGGCAACCTACCTATCCAGCAACCTAAATCACTGCATTTATCGGTGTCCAGTACGTGACCCATTAACTAACCCTTACGTCCAGCTTAAATAACTAGAAAAACCCCGTCCGCTAGCTTCACGGCGTTAGATACGTCAGCAGGGACTCCGACGACTACGGACTTAATCTTATGCAGGTCTTTGATGTCGTGCGCTATCGCCTTATACTCTTCTGAGAGGTAGAGCTTTCCGTCTAGCGGTTCAGCGAACGATATATTCCGCTCTTTCTTATACTTCCATATAGCTGAGTTAGCTATTATTAAGTACTCTATTAACTTCTCGTTACCGCCTAAGTCTCTTAAATCTTCCTCAGTTACTACGGCCTTCCTTAATCCGTCACTAGAGTACATGTTCCTCCATAGGTAGTCCGTAACGAAAGGCATTATGGGGTATAGGGTCTTCAGTATTAGTTTAAACACCTTGTGTAAGACGTATCTAGCCCCGTTCACGTATTTCATGTCGTAATCGCCTAACCCGTAAGCTCGTGACTTAACTGTCTCAAGATAATTTGACGCGAAAACGTCCCAAGCTAGAGCATAGAGCTCGCTTATCGGCCTGAAAACGTCGAGCTCCTCGTAATACTTGAGAACCCTCCTGATTACTGAGATCGCGTACTTAAGCATCGCTCTATCCACGTCCTTCAGGACCGAGTCCTTTAAGGGGGGTTCATCGAAGAACGAGATGAACCTGCCTATGTTGACTAACTTAGTCGCGAAAGCTAGCCCACTCCTAACCACGTCCTCCGACCACCTGTAATCACTACCTAACATACCGGAGATTGCGGCCCAATACCTAAACGCGTC
Source organism: uncultured Desulfurococcaceae archaeon (assembly GCA_964482405.1). Taxonomy (GTDB): domain Archaea; phylum Thermoproteota; class Thermoprotei_A; order Sulfolobales; family NBVN01; genus Zestomicrobium. The sequence goes on from CAYZXH010000011.1 coordinate 16,482, forward strand.
AGCACCGTACTTCTCGATGTACGGCATGGGCGGGACTATGTTGCCGAGGGATTTATGCATCGCCCTACCCTTAGGATCTAAACCCATACCGGAAATCCTGACCCACTTAAACGGCGGCTTCCCCGTAAGTAGCCACACACGTAACGTTGAGTAGTAGAGCCAAGTCCTTATTATGTCATAGCCTTGAGGTCTGAGAGCATGTTCCAGCGCTTTAAGAGCAGCCTCCTTGTTGTCAAGCCACCTAGTCACGTATAGAACGCTAACTGACGAGTCAAACCATGTGTCGAAAGTTCTTGTCTCGCCGACTAGTTCCTCCTTAGGTGCGCCACAGTTAGGGCATTTCTCGTAGGGCGGCGGATCTATCCAAGGCCTCACGTACTCGCCGTACTTACCTAAGATTATGTGACCACACTTCCTACACCTCCATATAGGTATTTCAGTTCCGTAGAATCTGGTTCTGGAGATAGGCCAGTCCATCTTTAATGAAGACACCCAAGCATCAAACTTCACTTTATGCTCGGCGGGCTTAAAGTCCATCATGTTACCTACTCTAAGCACGTCCTCCTTAAAATCCAGCTGCCTTAAGAAAAACTCCCTAACGTGGATGTACTCTACCGGCGTCTTACACCTCCAGCAAACAGGGACCTCATGTCTTAAGTCCTCCTCCCTAACTAAGAAGTTATTCCTACGCAGCTCCTCTACTATAGCTTTCCTAGCCTCCCTAACACTTAACCCTTTAAGAAATCCTGAGTTCTCGTTCATGGTACCGTCCGGGTTGATGAGTATCTTAGGGGTGAGACCCTGCTCTTTAAAGAACCATATATCTCTGGTGTCACCGTAAGAACACATCATAGCTAAGCCGGTCCCGAACTCCGGGTTAGCGTATGTGCTAGGCATTATAGGTATTAGGTTATTGTATAAAGGTACTAACGCGTGCTTCCCTTCAAGATACTTATACCTCGCGTCACTAGGGTGGTAAATAACGGCTCCACAACCGTTAAGTAACTCAGGCCTGGTAGTCGCTATCACCACATCCTCGTTAGTCTCCGCAACTCTGAACTTGATGTAGTATAGCTTACCCTCTTCTTCCTTCGTCTCTATTTCTGCTTCAGCGAGCGAGGTCCTGCACCTAGGGCACCACATGACAGGTCTCTCAGCCTCGTATATGAGGTCCTTACCCCACAAATCTATGAAAGTTGCTTGTGTAAGCCTCCTATACTTAGGGGAGTCAGTCCCGTCAGTCCAGTAATGATATGAGCACCCTAGCCTTTTCCACACCCTGACTAAGGAAGCCTCATACTCGTCTAAAACCCCCTTAACCAACTCAAGAAACTTGAGCCTACCCTCAGGAGTATTAGCTATCTCGTGTGCTGAGATACCGTAACGCTTCTCTACAGCAACCTCAGCAGGCAACCCATTCCTGTCAGCGTAGAAAGGTAGTAGGACCTTATACCCAATCAACCTCAGCGCGCGAGCAACCATATCAATCTGAGCGTAATGAGCTGCCTGACCAACACCCCACTCCCCAGAAGGATACGGTGGTGGTGTGTCTACGACCACGTACCTCTCATCACTTAGAAAATCTATTGAGGGCTCTTCAAACCCTTCCTCCTCCCACCTCTTAAGCAACTCCTCCTCGAGGGAAGGATCCCACCTCTTAATCTTTATTCTCGGCTCTAACGCCACGTAACCACCTATACCATTTAATACGCTAAATTTATTAATCTTTTTAGCACGCGCATAGACTATCATGCTTAAATCACTCACGCGTGGGTGGTGTGCTCGAAAGCTTTATTTATGTCGATAAAATATTTATCGGGATAAATATGTCGGTCAAGGTAGTGTTGCTAGGTGCTGGGTACGTCGCCGCTCACCTAGCTACTGGCCTAGAAAGACTTAAGAAGGGTTTAGTCGAGCCTTACGGAATACCCCTAGCCAAGTATGAGCTCCCGTATAAGCTTAGCGACATAGAGATAGTGGGGGTTTACGACGTTGACGAGAATAAGGTTGGTAAGACACTCTATGATATAGCTAAGGAAGTCATGGGTAACGACTATCCAGTACCTGAAGAACTCAGGAAAGTGATTGTTAGGAGGGGGATAAGGAGGAAGTCTACGGAAGGACTTGACCTGAAGGCTAAGGGGTTAGACGACTTAATGAGCTACGAGGAAAGTCTAAAAACGTTGTTAAGTGAGTGGCTGGAGTTAAGGCCTGACGTGGTAATCAACATAATAACTACTGAGTATGGTGAGGAATACCCTGATAAGTCCGTTGCTCTTGACAGGATCTTGAGTGGCGACGCACCGGCCACGCATTCATACGCTTACGTAGCCGCAACGTACGCTAAGACCGTTGGCGGCGTAGCCTTCGTTAACGCGATACCGACGCCTGTAGCAAACAATCCAGGGCTACTTAAACTTCTTGAAGAGTCCGGTGTCGTGGTATTCGGTGATGACGGAGCTACGGGGGCAACACCCTTAACAGCTGATTTAATAGAGCATCTAGCTGAGAGGAACAGGCTTATAGAGTTCATAGTGCAGTTCAACATTGGAGGTAACACAGACTTCTACGCTCTCACGAGACAGGACAGAAACCATATGAAGGAACTCACTAAGACTAGCATGATAAAGGATATCACTGGCTACGAAGTCCCGGCATTCATAAAGCCTACTGGCTACCTAGAACCCCTCGGAGATAAGAAGTACGTCGCCATGCACATAGAATACGTAAGTTTCAACGGCTTCAGAGACTCTATATACATCAACGCTAGAATAAACGACTCACCGGCCTTAGCAGGCATCTTATGTGATTTAATAAGGCTAGGTAAGATCTCCTTAGATAAAGGGTGGAGAGGGACAGTCTACGAGGTCAACGCATTCTACATGAAGAGGCCAGGACCTCGCGGATCCCCCAACATAGCTAAGAATAAAGCGTATCAACTATTACTCAGTAAGTTCGAATTAGCACATTAAACCCTCGAAACCTTTTAAGAACGTAGAACCTCCTTAAAGGGCTATTTCATAGTTGGTATTTGTAGATAGGTTTATAATGTTTGTTTGGTTTGGGTCTGCTTATGTGATGGGGGCGGTGCTCCAAGCCTGGGCGGGCTGACTCTCAAGGGGTCCGTGTCGTTGACCCCGATGCCCGATGACCCCACCCCAGAAGTAGCAGTGCTACCGATGAAGGAGTGAGCTAGGAGAAAGTCCAAATGCAATAAATACAAAACAACAAGAATGAACATCTAGGGACAAACGGATTAGGAGTCTCCTCACGTTAAAATTTATTTAACAATATCAAAAAATATTTCGGGTCTCGTTAATGAGGGGCGTTCTGGTAGTTCATGCCGGGGCCGGAACTTGGAGGAATGTTGATGAGAAGATTATAAGGAAAGTAGTGTCTGACGCGCTGAAGAGAGGAGCTGACGTTTTAGAGAGCGGGGGTTCCGCTCTTGACGCGGTTGTAGAGGCAACAATCTCGTTAGAGGATTCAGGCGTTCTCAACGCAGGGCTTGGTTCAGTACCTGACTTAACTGGCAAGGTTTCAATGGATGCCGGCGTTATGGATGGCTGGAGTAATCGTGCGGGAGCAGTTGCCGCGGTCATGTACCCTAAGAATCCAGTGCTTTTGGCTCGCAAGGTTCTGGAACTAACGGATCACATCTTGTTGGCCGGTAGCGCTGCTGATGAATTAGCGGCTAGGCTAGGGCTCCTCAAGCATCCGGGACCTTCTGAGAGGGTTAGGAAGCGGTATGAGGAAGTACTTAAGAAAGCTTCTTCAGGTGACGCGATATTCAGGAGAAGTTTTGAGTTAGCTAAGAAGCTAGGATACTTCGATACTGTAGGAGCAGTCGCGCTAGATAAGGATGGCAAGCTAGCGGCTGCCGTATCCACTGGAGGCGTGATTTTAAAGTTTCCGGGACGTGTAGGGGATTCCGCGATTCCTGGAGCCGGGTTCTTCGCTAACAAACACGGTGCTGCAGTAGCTACCGGAATAGGTGAGACGATAATGATGAGCATGCTCTCGCTTAAGGCAGTAAACTTAGTCAGTGAGGGATACCTGGCTGATACTGCGGCACGCCTAGCTATCCAGTACCATACTTCCGTACACGGTAAAGACACTGCCGGTCTCATAGTACTTGATTACAGGGGCAACGCTTACGGCGCTTACAATACTCAGGCCATGCCATGGGGTTACGTGGAGTTAGGGAGGGGGGAACTCGTTATTTCAGGGTTTAAGAAGTCTTAAGTTTCTTGAGGTCTTCCCAGTCTTTATAATTTTTAAGGCTTCGTCACGTAATCCGCGGTCCGTGCTCAATTGGCCCCTAGTAGTGAGGGTGACCATACTTAAAGGTTCTTCCACTCCCCGCACTAACGCGCAAGTATGTATGGCCTCAATCATTACGAGGAGTCCCTTAGTCTTGAGCTTCACGAATAGGTAATCAGCTAACTCCTCAGTGAGTCTTTCCTGGAGTTGTAATCTTCTGGCAAACACGTTAACTACTCTGGCAAACTTACTTAACCCGAACACCTCATCACTCGGCACGTAAACCACGTAAGCGTACCCGTAAAACGGGAGTAGATGATGTTCGCAAACAGACCTAACAGGTATGTTAAGAACCGCGACAAGCCTGTTAGTGCTTACGTAGTTAGCTGAATTCACGTAGAAATACTTTAAGTGCTCGTCCGGGTCTCTCCCATACCCTGATGCCAGTTCCTCAAGCCACATCCTAGCCACACGCTCCGGCGTCTCCCTAAGCTCAGGTCTGTCGGGGTCATCCCCTATAAGTTTTATGAATTCTCTCACGACGCTCTTAAGTTTATCAAGTTTATTATCTAAATCCCCATTACTCACCATATTCAGAACTCATCTCCTGAGCACGTAGTTTAAACTCAACCACTAAGTCCATTCTACGAGCACGCAACGATTTTTTAACCTCATCAACCCTCCTACTCAAGGACACCATATCCTCCTCAGGACTAACCAAGACTGTTGCCACGCCTTGGTAATGCGTGCCGTCAACGTTTCTTAGGCGTAAACTATCTAAACTCAAGTTATTCTTACTAAACTCCTCTCTAACAATCTTCGTCACATCTGGTGATGGAGCTCTATCACCAACGTATTCCATAACCTCGGAGAAGACATTCCTTAACTCGTAAAAAATGTATAGTGTGAGGAATAGAGCACCAACATAATCTATCAAGTAGCTAAGTAGGGCACCTGCGAGAGAAGATGTAATGACTACCGCACCCTCAATTAACTCACTAATCGTGAACTTAGAGTAATGTGTGAACACTCCTCTCAGCCTCCTAGAAATCGCTATCGCGATTAAGTAGCATGAGACTCCTAAGAAAGCCATCATGGGGGCTCCTAGTGACACCGTATACTCCCTTAACTCAGCTAATCTAAGCGTTACTATGCCCGCTACGAAGGAGTAAATCATTAAGGTAGATATGGAACCCCCGAAAGCTAGCTTGTAGTGACCGAAATGATGGTCCTCGTCAGGAGGTTTGAGACTGTCCCTCCAATACCTCACAGCTAACAATAACGCCATTAAATTCGCTATGGAGGTCATGGCATCAACGAAAACAGCCTTAGAACCGTAGAGGACACCGCCCAAAATCTTGAAAACCCCTCCTAAACCTGAGAAGAGGATCGTTAAGGTCAGCATGCTCCAGCTATTCAGTGAGTACCCACCCCAGAATAGAGGAGGACTAAAAGACCTTTAAGCTTTTCCAACCCTTAAATCCTTATCTTAAGAGATTTCCTAAGTTCATCAACTATCATGACCGGCACGGAGGTCAGCAACGCTAGGAGAAGGAGCTCCGGATACAATTCGGCGGTCTTGAAGACTGACGCGAGTTGCGGCACGTATACTGTGCTCATCAACAAAGCTAGTGAAGCACTTAATGATGGGATAAGCCATTTATTGAAGGGTCTGAACCAGAAATGAAGGGCTTCAGATCTTGACGCAAGCGCTCTTCCGAACTCGCTCATCCCGAGAGCTACGAATACTAACGTCCTAGCCAAGCTTATATCTACGTAGGTGCTGAGGGCGAACTTGTATATACCTAGGTTTACGAGCCCTATTAGAGAACCGAGTAACGCAAAATACGCTACCTTCCTGTTAGTCAAAAAAGAAGCTTGTTTCTTTCTTGGAGGTCTCCTCATTAAGTCGGGCTCAGGAGGCTCTGTGCTGAGAGCTAGAGCCGGTAGAGCGTCTGTCGTGACATTTATCCATAATAGCTGCGCCGGGGTTAGCGGTGAGGGGAGCGCAACCAGCTCAGCCGACAGTATCGTCGCTATCTCACCTAAATTAGCGGGCAGTAAGTAGTTTATAGGCTTCTTAAGATTCTCAAATATTATCCTACCTTCCTTAACGGCCGTAGCTATGGTAACGAAATTGTCATCCTTGATAACCAGTTTAGACACTTCCTTAGCTACGTCAGTTCCTTTAATACCCATAGCTATCCCTAAGTCAGCTTCTTTAAGTGCTAACGCGTCGTTAACTCCGTCCCCGGTCATGGCGACTACGTGCCCCCTAGCTTGAAGAGCTTTAACAACCCTCCTCTTATGCTCTGGTGTTACCCTAGCTAATATGACGACCTCATCTATTACCTTCTCTAACTCAGCATCACTCATGCTATCTAAGTTCTTGCCCTCAAGCACTAAACCGTTATCAAGCCCTATCAAACGTCCTATTGCTTCTGCGGTTAATCTGTGGTCGCCGGTTATCATGATTGTTTTTATGCCTGCCCTACGCAACTCCTCCACAGCTTCCTTAACACCTTCTCTTGGGGGATCGATGATGCCCATAACTGATAAGAAGGTATATTCCTTTTCTATTTCCTCAACACCTTGCTCAAGGACATCAGGATTTACTAGCTTATAGGCAACACCATACGTTCTAAAGCCTTGAGACGCTATTGACTCTATGTACTCGTTTATTTCCCTCCTTAAACCATCGTCGAGTGGTTTGAGGTCGCCGTCAATCACGACGTGGCTCGAGAGGTTGAGGAGTGTTTCGGAAGCTCCTGAAGACACGACTAGGCACTCGTTATCGCCGAGCTTGTGTATCGTGGTCTTCCTCTTCCTAAACCTATCGAACGGGATGACCTTAACGAGCTTAGTGTTTCTCCTTAAATCCTCAACCCTCTCCTTACCTAAAATCTTGTAAGCGAGTACTAAGGCAGCCCCCTCCGTGGGGGATCCCTTAATCCTCCACACACCGTTGTCATAGAATAAGCTAGCGTCTTCAGCGATGTGTGCGACCAAGTACTCAGCTAGTTTCTCAAGCTCCCTACTCACAACAGCCTTACTCTCTGAGTCGTTAATGATCACCTCACCCACAGGCTCGAATCCCTCACCCCCTACCCCGAGCTCTACACCGCTAATCCAGACTTTCTTGATTGTCATCTCACCCTTAGTTATAGTCCCGGTCTTATCTGACGCTACAATATCGCAAGCCCCTAAAGTCTCTATAGCTCCTAACTCCCTCACAATCACGTTCTTCTTCGACATCCTGTAAGCTCCTAAAGCAAGTACTGACGTAGCTATTGCCGGCAGACCCTCAGGTATGGCTGCCACGGCCAGCGCGACAGCTATTAGGAGCGACTCTATTAAGGGCTCCCTAACCACCAAGTATGAGATACCGAAAACTAAGACGCTTATACCCAGTATTATAGTTCCGAGCTTCTTACCGAGCCTGTCAAGCTCTTCCTCAAGTAGCGTCTTCTTTTCTTTTATCTCACCAAGCTTCACAGCTATCTTACCTAACTCGGTCCTAGACCCGGTCGCTACCACGACCCCCTTACACTTACCGGAGTATATGTAGGTTCCCATGAACAACATGTTAGTTCTTGAGTGAATACTTGTTTCCTCGGGCAGCACGACCGAGTGGTCTTTCAGAACGGGCTCGGATTCCCCGGTAAGAGGAGACTCATCAACTCTTAAGTTCACGGAATCCACGAGCCTGATATCCGCGGGGACCTTATCACCCTCGTTAAGGAGGACCACGTCGCCCGGCACTAACTTTGTTGAAGGAACTACGACGATGTCCCCGTCCCTAATAACCTTAACCTCAGAAACTACGAGTTTTTTCAGTGCTTCTATAGCTTTCTCAGCTCTGAACTCTTGAAGAAAGCCTGAAACCCCCATGATGAGTACTATGAGGAGTATAGCTAAGGCATCAACCAACTCACCTAAAAAACCTGAGATTAGCGTAGCTACCAGCAAAATCACTATCAGAAAATTAGTGAATTGCTTAAGGAATAACTTGATCGGAGACCTAGGTTTGCCTCTTAACTCGTTGAGACCATATATGCTAAGCCTCCTCTCAACCTCACTCGATGATAGTCCTCCCGGGCCGGTGCTCAACTCCCTGAAGACTTCCTCAACCTTCTTCGAATGCCATGACATCCCGGTTTCCTAATTCTAAAGAATTAGAGTACGCTTAAAAATCACGAATGATACTTAGACTTGAGTGAACGCGTTGAAGGAGACGTTGGTAAATGTGGCTAGGAAGGTGGCTGAGTACCTAACCGAGGCCCGCCGCCCCTCCGCAGTAATTAAAGTCAACTCATCAGGAGATACTAGTAAGGTCTTTGATTTAGAGTCTGAGAACATAATCTTTGAAGAATTAAGGAAGAGAATCAAGGACTGCTTTCTCTTCGTGAGTGAGGAATCTGGAGTTCGTCGATTCTGTGAGGAGCCTGAGTGGGTTTTCGTGGTAGATCCTGTAGACGGGTCAATGAATTACGACGCTCAAATACCTTGGGTCTCTATATCGATAGCCGCGGCACCGCTAAGGGGCGGGGAGCCGACAATAGGGGACGTTTCACACGCAGTAGTATACGATGTTTTCCGCAAAATAGACTACAGCTATGATTTAAGGGAGGGCGTGACCGTCGGCGGGGTGTCAGCAAGTAGGAGGTCGAAGCCCCCTGGAGTCGTGTTAGGGTATTTCGAAACACCTGACTCATACAAGATAATCCCGTATTACTGGGCGGTAAGAGGTGCGCGCGCTAGCTTAAGATCGTTAGGTAGTGCCGCGCTAGACATAGTGTACGTGGGGCTAGGCAACGCCGAAACATTCATTGATACGAGGGCTAAGCTAAGGAACGTTGATGTGGCAGCCGCGTTAAAGATAGCGTCAGTCCTCGGAGCCAAAGCTAAGTTATGTAACGGTCTTAACGCGCTCTCAGTACCTCTGAAAGAGATCGTCGGGATCGAGTGTCTTTTGGTAGGGTATGATGAAGATTACTTAAGCAAGCTTGGCAGAGCGTATCTCGAGAGCCGAACTTAAAGAATTAAAAATAAAAAGCTTCAGGTTAATTAGGGTCTCTCCAAACTCAAACTGTGGGTTTATAGACTAGCTTCCTCAGAGCTCTTACTCTTAGTTCCCTAGCTACCTCGGCCGTAGTACCCCATGCTATAGCTCTAGTCGGGCACATGGACACGCATCCAGGCGTTAAACCCTCAGCCCTTAAAGGATTACACAAGTCACACTTAGTTGCAAACCCAGGCGGTATTATCTCCGGGATACCGAAGGGGCAAGCCGCTAAACACGCTGAACACCCTATACACTTAGAAATATCTACTAAGACCGCACCGTCCCTGTCTTTATGCATAGCTCCGGTAGGGCAGGCCGTAATGCAGGGTGCTTTAGCGCAGTGAAAGCATGATATAGGTTTATTAAGACCTCCACCTATATCATAGAGTTTTATGTAGCCACTACCCTCATGTAGGAACGAGCACACCTCCTCACAGGTGTAGCAACCTATGCATACGTCATAGTTTATCACTCTATTCATACCACCATACTTACCGAAGGTTTCTAAATCCACATCACATCACCTTCTTAGCTCTTAAGAAATGATCTAGGTGTGTAGCCGCTTTCAAGCCACTCCCGATCGCTTTACCAATCATTGAAGGTCCCGTAACCACGTCTCCGGCGGCGAAGACCTTCTCAACCCCGGTCTGCATCATCTCATTAACTATTATGGTTCTCCTCTTCGGATCCGCCTTAATACCGTCGCATTCCGTGCTCAGCGGCGGGGTCGGTATCTCGCCTACAGCAGCTAAGACTAAGTCTGCCTCGATTACGTGTTCCGTTCCGGGCACTGGGACTGGCCTAGGTCTTCCGGTCTCGTCAGGCTCACCCAATTTCATCTTAACGAACTCCACCCCAACCACCCTATCATTCGAGACCACGACTTTAGTTGGTTGAATAAGCTCCACCCACTTAACACCCTCAGAAACTACTCTACGCACCTCGTACTCGCCTGCAGGAGCTTCCTTAATAGTTCTCCGGTAGGTTAAGTAGACCTCCTTAGCCCCCTTCATTAAAGAGACCTCCGCAGCGTCTATCGCGCTATACCCTCCACCAATGACAACAACCTTATTACCTACGGGGGGTTTATGCGTTGAGTAGCCTAACTCGTACACCCACCAACCATAGACGTATTCCAGAGCTGAGAAAACTCCTTTAGCGTTATCTCCCGGTACGCCCAATCTCCTCGAAGACCATATACCTGTAGTCAATAATAGAGCGTCGTAGTCGTCTACGAGCTTTTTTAGATCGATTACATTGCTAACGAATTCATCCCCCTCATCGTGTCTAGGCTCGCCGCAGAAGACCTTAGTCCTATAACTAAACTTAACACTGAAATTCTTTTCAAGGTCTTCAACACCTTCTAAGACGCTGTCTCTAGGTATCCTGTAGGGTGGGATGCCGAACATCATCATGCCCCCTGCAAGAGGAAGTTTTTCGTAAACATCTACCTCATAACCCTGACAAACTAAGTAGCCTGTAGCCGCTAAACCGGCTGGACCCCCTCCTACGACAGCTACCTTACCCCTACCCCCCTGACCCTTCTTACACATGAAAGCGAACTTCATCCCACTCATCACCTACTAAATCATTTTGGAAGCATAATTAATTTGACGTAAGAATTCTCAACCCTCTTTCCAGAGAGTTTCTCAACTAACTCTATGTCGCTAACCCTGACCTCCCCTTTCTTGATTAAATTATCTATTATCTGAGCCGGTAACATGCTCCTAACATGATCTAACTCTACGAGATCCATGTCCTCACACACAGAGTACGGGGCTACGTGATGTCTCGGAATAACAGCTCCTGAACCATGTTCAACACAATAGTATATCTTAACCTTCAACGGCTGACACCCTCCTACGTTTAGATTTAGGTTGTAGAAGACCTAGCAAGACCGCAACTCCATAAATGATTGCTTCAGGTCTTACCGGACACCCAGGGACGTAAACAATCCTGTCTACCTCTACTCCAGCGTCTTTAAGGATTTTCTCTATTCGTGGGTACCCTCCTAGGGTTGCGTAGGTGTTGAACCATATCCCTCCCCCAACACCACACGAACCTAGAGCTAGCACTAGTCTAGGTCTCGGCATAGCCTTAATAGCTCTTACCACCTTGCCTATAGTCTTAATGGTTACAGGTCCTGTGAGTAGTATGAGATCCGCGTGTCTAGGGGAACCCACCAACTTAATACCGAATCTTTCAACGTCGAAGTAAGGTGTTAGGACGTCTAAGACTTCAATATCGCACCCGTTACAGCTGCCGGTGTTTAGGTGGAAGACCCACACGCTCCTCTTAAGCTTAATAAAGACTTCCTCAAGCTTGTTGAGAGTGAACTCAGATAGTGTTAAGTCGAGCTTCCCCCCGTCACTCACCGCTAACACCCACCACCTTACTCCCGATCTTACGAGCGGTTAGCTTCTTCCTGCACTCAGGACATACTGTGAGGAGGTCTTCAGGCACTTTATTATCTATTCTCTTCTCAATCTCCTTAACGAACTTCACCGTAGTGAAAGGCTTGCCGCAAATCCTGCATTTAACGGTTGTGTGTACTACCTCGTCGTAGAGATCCTCCAACTCCCACGTAGCTAGCTCAAATTCTTTTGAAATTGTTATGGCTTTTTGCGGACATACGTACGCGCACATACCGCAAAAGATGCACCTACCTTCAAAATACTTGAGCACTATCTCATCGCCCTCATACCCTAGGGTCAACGCTTTGGGGGGACATATCCTAGTGCAGGCACCACACCCCACGCACTTAACCGGGTCTACCTCTATCTTGCCTCTGAATTCCGGCGTGACTAGCGGTGATTCGAAAGGATATTTTCTCGTAGCCGTTCCTTCACGAACAGATATGGAGAGCATCTTAAGGAACTTAACCATTCCTACGCACCCTCCTGGAAATAGCTTCTATAGGTAACGTCTTAACACTACCTGATCTTAAGTTTATGATTACAGCTCTATCAGTGCATGAGAAGCAAGGATCTATGCTAGCTATAGTTAGCGGCGCGTCAGCTAAGTCAACTCCCTTAAGCATTATAGGGACTGCTTGGAGATTCTGGTAAGTCGGCGCCCTAACCCTCCACCTGTACGGGCCGTAAAGATCCGTTAGAACGACGTGTATGACCTCACCCCTGGGAGCTTCTACAGCGCCAATCCCTAACCTCATTGGTTGAGGTTCCCATTTCTCAGCTTTTATGGGGCCGCCCGGCATCATATCCACGAGTTGCTCGATAATACTTATACTCTCGAAAACCTCGTCTATCCTGACAAGAGTTCTAGCTAAGTTATCGCCTTCAGTGTAGACAGGCACCTTAAAACTAACGTAGTGGTAAGCAGCGTATGTGTAATCCTTTCTTACATCCCTTGCTAGACCGGAGCCGCGGACAGTGGGACCTACCAGGGAATAAGCCCTTGCCTCACCCCTAGGCAATATCCCCGTACCGGTAAGCCTCGCCTTAACTTGTGGCACGCTCGTCGCAACATCTACGAGTTCCTTAAACTCTTTCTTCAGGGCATTCAAAGTCTCCTTAATTTTAGGTATCTTATCTTTATCGATGTCTTTCTTGACCCCGCCAACCAAGTCTATGCCGTAAGTCTTCCTACTACCCGTTAGTAGTTCTGCTAAAACCATGACTTTCTCCCTGATTCTCCAGGCATGCATGAAGCCCGTATCATAACCTAGTAGATGGAGTGCTACGCCGAGCCATAAGAGGTGGCTGTGAAGCCTCTCGACCTCGAGAACTATGGATCTTATGAAGTGCGCCCTCTCAGGCACTTCTATCCCCAGCGCATCCTCCACCGCCTGAACATAGCTAGTTGAGTGGACGAAACCGCAAATACCGCAAATACGTTCAGCCAGGAACGGGACTTGATCATACTTCATGCTCTCCGCCAGCTTCTCTATACCTCTATGAACCATGAACCCAACGTATCTCGCATCAACTACTTTCTCCCCCCTAACATATAACTCGAAGTATTCGGGTTCGTGGAGTGCCGGGTGGTAGGGGCCGATAGGTATTCTCACAACCTCCTCTACCTCCAGCTCAGAAACCCGGGACACTAACTGGGGTTGATACATCTTCTTTAACTCTTCTACGCTAACTTCTTTCCTTAGCGGGTAGAGATCCTCAGGCCAGTCCTCAGGCAAGACCAACCTACTCATCTGCCTACCGTTAAATTCTATCCCTAGGAGGTCGTGCGCTTCCAGCTCATACCAATCAGAGGCTCTGAAGAGATCACTTATAGTGTCTACCTTAACACCCTCCACCACGGGGACCTCGAAAACTAGGTTTGTCCCCTCATTATCTATCCCGAACACGTAGTAAAGCTTTAAAAAGCCTTCCCTAGACCTCTCATCCGAGGCCGCTATAGTTCTGAGGTATAGGTCATGTTCCTTATAAATACTTTCGAGAGCTGTTCGCAGGCAGTTAGCCTTAATCACTACCTTAATGGTGATATTCCTCCTACTTAAGTCAAGCACTGAATCCTTACAAACCTCAAGTATCTTAGATAATATCACGCGGCTTCTGTGACCCCTAGATAATTCCTCGATTAACTCGCTGTAATCATGACTCATGTTCTCCTACCCTCTTATTACTATGTTATTTACGTTTAAATACCAATCCATGTAAAAATCACCAAAACAATTAAAACAAGTAGATAGTACATGAATAAGGTTCTCACACCTATGTCTACACGTGTCCTACCCAAGAGGGTAGCTACCACCCCGTAAGCCAAGTAAACACACGCCGATAATAGTAGTGTTACCGGGAAAACAGCCGGTATTGGGGGGAAAACAGCCGTGAACGGGGCGGTGAGAGCTACAGCTACTAGGAGTGACAAGACGTACCTGGCTAGTAGGTGTGCGTATATGTAGAAGCCGAGTATTTTACCACTAAACTCGATGATAGTTCCTGAAGCTAACTCAGGTTCTGCTTCGTGGATATCGAAGGGTAAGCGACCGCTGCTGACGTAGGTAGCTACGATCAAGATAGCTAAGCTCAGCAAGTACGTAGCGAGTGTTGGAATCGAGTAATTAGTTACTAGCCTAAGTCCTAGGAGGATCGATAAAACACTGCCGATGACTAGCCCGAGTTCATTAAGTATTGTCAGGAGTATGTTCCTATAACTACCTATTAACGCGAAGGGGTTGGAGGTCGTAGCTGAAGCTACTAAACCCAGACTATGTGAGGCGGCCACGAAGACTAGGAGCATCGCTAAAACTATGAAGTCTATGTTGATAGACAGGGTTAGCGCTACGTAAACCACCGCGTAGAGCGCTATCAGCGTTATTATCAGGGAGAGCATCAAGAGGAAAGCCGCGGATTCACCACTGATGGGTATTTTAAGTTCTTTAACGCCTAGTTTGAGTAGGTCGTACCAAGTCTGAAGAAATGTTGGTGGTCCGAACCTACTCTGTATCTTAGCCCGAATTTTTCTCTCAATACCGTCTAGTAGTGGGGGTAGGAAAGTGAGTACGGAAGTGAATAGGAGGGAGAGGAGGATTGTTAAGGCCTCCATGCCAGGAACACCATGAGTAGCATTGCGAAAACTACGAGTAGGTTCATGTAGAGTGAGGTGAAGGATAAGGCGTCTTCGATAGCTGAAGTTAAGTCTATTAAGTCCTTAACGAATGCTTTGTAGTACTTGTAGAGCTTGCTCTCACTAAAGCTAAACACCATGTACGCGCGGCTAGCGAGATCAAGTAATCGGCGTGTGAAAGTTTCTTCCCTACCCTCAAAGCTCTGACCCATATCGTAGTAGAAACTCATCTTAACTGCTGAGGGGACTAGTCTCCTCAAGTACTTACGCAGTATGTCACTAAGTCTACTCATAACAGACGCTGACTCGGAACTCAAGGCATTACACCACCTAACCAAGACTCTTCTCTAGCACTCTTCTTAAAGTAGGTGTAGGTATAGTATATGAGTGCCGCCATCATCACCGTAGTTAAACCTAGCGGAGCCACGTAGAGCATGTCTAGTGAAGTCAACCCGATTATCGCTGTGGAGACGTAGATGGGCAGCGTTAACGCGATGTTAAGTATTGAGAGACATAACTCAGAGTTTTCAGTACCTGTGTTCGGCTTAAGTTCTTTAGGTTTGCTAGGTGAGGTGGACCCCCAGTAAACAGTTATGTATCTTAAGCCGTAAGCGACTGCTAGGGCAGCACCTAGAGCCGCGATAATTAGGAGTAACACAGCCGCAGTTATTGACGCTTGATATATTGATGCTAGACCCGCTAGTAGGAGTATCTTACCTAAGAAGCCTAGCGTTGGGGGAGTACCTATTAGTGAGAGGATGGAGAGGAGAGCTGTTAAGGTGGGCTTACTAGCTATTCTGGCGACATACCCTAGCTTACTTAAGTCTCTAGTATGCGTCATTATCTCAACAGTGCCTGAATTCATGAATAGTGAGGCCTTAAAAACTGCGTGAGCTATAGAGTACGTTAGTGCTGCAGTGAGGAGCAGGTCTACCTTGAAAGCACCGTAAGAAGCCAGCGCTATAGTTATTAAGCTAGTGTTTTCGATGGTGCTGTAAGCCAGGATCCTCTTGATATCTGCTTGTATGAGAGCTTGTAAACCCCCATATACGACGGTCAGTGACGCGAAAACCAGTAGTGCGTAATACACGTACATAGACTCAATAGAGGGTAATATCAAGTAAAATCCATACACACCCATCTTAACCATCACTCCAGACAAGATCGCTGATGCTGGGGCAGGCGCTAATGAGTGAGCGTCAGGCAACCAGAAGTGTAGCGGTGCTACAGCGGCTTTCGCTAGTAAGCCAATAGCTACTATTAAGTGAAATACCGGATTAACGCCTGTTAAGTAATAACCTAACTCGTTAAGAGGTAATTGAAGTGTTCCGACGAAACCCAACCTCATGGCTACAATTCCAAGTATTGTGAGGAGAGCGATGTCTGCTGGAACCATGGAGACGAGCAAGTACCTAAGCCCTGCCACCAGAGTTCTCCTCTCCACCTCAAAAACTATCGCGAAGAACCCGATTATCTCAGCAAAAAGCCAGAACATCACGAAACTCATTAAATTCTCCGATATGAAGACTAGGTAAACACTTAAAGCAAATAAGTCTATCAATATCGTTAAGTTCCTCCCAGGATACTTGTGATGCTCATAGTGCACCGTGTACGGCGTTACGAAGAGAGCAACTATCGAAGCTAGTAACGCGAACAAGCCTTTAATAAAGCTTACTGGTTGACTAACTAATAGTATTGAGTAGAGTAACATCACTAGGGGGGAGCAGTACCTCACGACTAGCGAAATACGTGAGTATCTAGACCTAATCGCGTTACCTATAATGTAGAGTGTGAATGAGGTGAACGCGACGACGTAAGGATACATCCACGCATCTATCAATTTTCCCTACCCCCATATTGGTATTTTGCCTCAGCGTTTAAAAAGGTATAAGTATTTGCTCCCATATATAAGGACATACTCAAATTATTTAAATCCATTCAACCACCCCCAAGAATCTTACTTAATTCACTTACTGAGTTAACGTACTTACTTAAACCGTCAACGCTTAACAAGTCTTTCGCGTGACTCATTAATTCGTTGATTATAGCTCCCTGAGCGATCACGATCCCTAAAACCAGGAGTGACGCGGCTAAGATTAAGAGTATTAATGTTGGGATGAGTAAGCGGTCTCGAGCACCACCCTCCTCAGAACCCCTCCCCACAACCAGCGTGTAAATGACTTTGAAGTAGCCGAGAGCAGAAATTCCTGAGATGACGACTATGGATATAGCGTGTAGGGGTAGACCAGCGTTCATCAACGCAGTAAACATCACGAATTTGCTGAAGAACCCCGCTAACGGCACAACGCCTAACAAGCTTAGGAAGCCTATTATTATGGGTATCGTGATTAGGGGGTACTTATTACCCACGCCCTGCATCTTAGCCAGGTTAGTGGAGCCTACTACTATGGAGATAGTTCCTAAACCTATGAAGAGCATGAACTCGCCGATAGCGTGTGTTATCATGTGGAGTAAGACACCGCTTAAAGCCTCTGCCGATATACTTAGAGGTACTCTAGAAACTAGGGCGCCGAAGGAAGTAAATATTATACCTATGTGACTTATCGTCGAGTAAGTAAGTAATCTCTTCACGTTTTTCTGAGGGAACATGAGTAGAGCTCCTAGATACCCTGTCACCAAGCCCAGAAAACTCAACACGATTAATATGAGGTCTCTGAAAGCAATACCCCATAGAGGAAACGCTAGCACAGCGCTATAAGCCGTGAATAGAGTTATAAAAAGTCTTATAACACCGTAGGTACCGACCTTATCAACTATGCCTGCAAACAACGCCGAGACTGGGGTGGGTGACTCCGCGTAGGCGCTGGGCATCCAGTAATTGTTGGGGAATACCCCGGCCTCAAAATTAAGTGCCCACAACATTAGAGCTACCGCTAGAGCGGAGCTTATGAACACGTTACCATAACACCACTCACCAACGCATTTCCCGGACCAGATCTCCAAGTACTCGGAAGCTAGTTGAGGGTCTTGATGAGTCTTAACTATCAAGTCAGCAATATTCACTGTCCCAAAGGACGCGTAAATAAAGATAACGCCGAAGAAAAATAGCATGGTGGCTAGAGCCCCTATGAAGCTGTAAGCCATGGAGGCTTCAATAGCCCACTTCCTCCTCCTAAAGAACGCTACTAACGCGTAGGAAGAGACGCTGAGTACCTCGAGCATCACGAAGAAATTAAAGAGATCACCAGTGTATAGACAACCGAGCACTCCGGCTAACAGTAAGAGGATTAGCGTTGAAAGCCACTCATACCCGGACTCAATCTTACTAAAATACCAGTAAGTGTAGAGTGATGAGAAGAAGAATAGCGTAGCGGCTAGGAAGCCTAAGATACCGTTAAGAGAGTCAACGACGTATACTATGCCTAGAGGCGGTGGCCACCCGCCGAAGGAATACGTTAGGACATTACCTTTCATGACTTCCAGTAAGTTGGTCAGGGTTAGAACAACCACGAAGAAGGTGGTCGCCGTGGTTGCTGTGGCGTAGAGAACGCGGGACTTAAACCTAAGTGTTAGGATAGGCAATATGAAAGCAACTAAGACAGGCACCACAGTCACTAAACCAACCGAGGACTCATTCATTTAACCCACCTAATCAAAGATTTTCAAAGCATACTTATCAAAAACCTCGCTCACTTCCTTGTACGACTCCTCCGGCGACGTTGTTTTCGCGTATATCCAGTGAACATATATGTTTCCTTTCTCCTTATTAAGATCGACTACGACAGTACCGGGTGTGTTAGTTATTGAAAGAGAAACCAGGGTTATCCCATAATCGTTTCTCGTCTTAATAGGCATCTTAACTATAGCGGGTCTTAAGTCTAGTTTAGGGCTTAGACTCAACCTTATCAGGAGTAGGTGCGCCCTAACCTCATCTATGAAGAAATATCTAAAAGCAAACCTGGCTAAGTTGGCAAACCTCCTTAAACTCAGACTTTTCCTCCAGTCCTCTATCAATAAGCTCGATGTAAGTACACCTACGATCACAGCAACTAAGACTCCCGTGATTATGTCGTAAAGTCTTAATGACCCAGTATACACTATGTAGATAATGAATGAGAGTAGCGCCGGGACTATAGACCTATACAGCCTCTTCATGTATATACACCCTCTTACCCCTACCTATCTCATCCACGTTCACGGTCTTGAAGTGGTAACTCACTTGGAGAACTATAGTTGTCAGGAAGAGTGTTACGGCGAGACCTATGACTATCGCTGTTAAGACGAAGGCTTGCGGTAACGGGTCTACAGATCTCTCAACAAACTCTCTAAGAGTTTCTGGGGTGGGACTCAGGTCTGTTAAGACCGGTGGCTGGAGTAGGAGTCCGGGTCTCCAAAGCTTGTAACCAACTAAGATAGTGAACATGTTAACCGTGTCCTGGAATATCGTTAATGCGATGAGCTTCTTTACTAGGTTAGTCTTTGAGACCACACCGTAGAGTGATATCGCTACGTTGAAGTAGAGGGATATTACAGTTAGCATGAACATGAATTTAATTAACTCAATATCCAAGCTCCTCACCCTCGAGTTCCTTACGTAGCGTCTCATCTTTACTAAGTAGTATGGTGAAAACTAGGGTAAACCCGCTAGCAACAGCTAGGAACTCGAAGAGGTTATAGAAGAATAGTGAGCCACCTAACGGGACGTCTAGTAAGTATGACGGGTATGAGAGTGTTGAGACTGTCTTGGCTTGATTCTGGAAAACATATCCTTGAGTACCGGTCAAGAAGCCTAAGATCAAGAGAGCTACGGACGTAAAACCTAGTAGAGCTAAGGAGGCGTTCCTCACGGTGAGCAACTTACCATAGGATATCCTCCTCTCGATAAAGAACTGCTTACCGAAGACTACTAGCAAGAGTAGGGGGGCTACCGAAGCTATCGCCCCGCCCTGAAACCCCCCGCCAGGCGTTAAGTGCCCGTGAAGAGCTGTTGAAGCCGCCACAGTCAATATTGCTAGGGTCACTATAGCGGTGACTCTCTTGACGACTAAGCTTAACCCAACACTACCAACAAACTCAGGTACTTTAGAAACACTCCGGAATAGAGTTAGTGCAGCGAGTATCGCACCATAGAAAACAACTGTCTCAAAGAGGGTGTCTAGTCCTCTGTAATCCCAGACTATAGCGGTTACGGCTTCAGGTGACGCCGTCCACAACCAGGTAATTCCCTGATTATATGTCAGGTTTAGGTAATTACTCGCTATAGCCCTAACATCTTGAGGTGGTAGGTCTCCCAGTCCACCAGAGTAGGTGAGGTATGTGAGTGCTAATATGATTATAACGAGTAATGACGCGAAAATGAAGTCTCTCAACATTAAGTCATCACCTCGTACCTACCTACCTTCTTAACGAGGAGTATGATTATTAGGGGGTAAATCCCTACAGCTACCGCAACATACACTAAGACTATGTCAGGAGCTAGTAGGAGGAAGTAGATTAACGCGTAAGCAGTGCTCTGAACAGATGAGAAGACCACGGCGTACATTAGGTCTTTAGTCCTGATAGTGAGGAAGGTGAAGAGCACTGAGGAGAGGGCAGAGAGACCCATAATCAAGAAGACTAAGTCGACGTAATCCATCATATCTCACCCTTACCTCTATCCTCCTCGAGATGGTCAACAATTATGGGTTTCGTGGGTGCTGCCTTAGCTCTGTGTGTGGCTCTAGCTAGGGCGTGACTTCCCGCACCAGCAAGTAGCAACTCTATGAAGGCGATGACTAGTGAAGCACCGCATAAGAACCACCTGTAAGAACCTAGGAAGTCAGAACCCGCAGCTACTAAAGCAACCCCGATTATGGGCAGGAAAGCACCACCTATACTACCTACGGTGGCTGCGTGCAGTCTTGTGTAGAAGTTAGGGAATCTTAACATAGCTATTGAAGCTACTAAATCGAAGAAAACCCCGATAGTTATCAGGGATTGACCCACTATAACTAATAACCACTCAATCAACGTAGTCATAAGCTAAACACCCAGCTCCCTCGCTTCAAGATATTTAGCTACGTAAATGTCTAGAGAGAATATCCATAATATCAGAACAACCCCGCTGACTATAAGTATGGGGGACTTCAAAACTATTGTTAAGACGGTCATGAACGCTGCTAGATCATACCCTAACGCGTCAACAGCTAAGACCCTATCAGATAATGTAGGCCCCTTAATTATTCTGACCATATATAAGAGAAACGCTATGAAGTAGGGGATCATGAGCATAGTGAGATATGTGGTCACCAACCATTCTAGGTCAGGCATTAGATCCAGCCCAAATTAAAGAAGTGGGACGCCTTTTTAAGTATTCCCTGACTAGTATTAACTTACTTCCAAAACCACGTTTCTCTTAACTAGCTCATCTATTATGAACTCGTATGTCTTGCTATTCATCCCAAGGTATTCTGGGGGGATTACTCCTGCCCCCACGTAATTCTTTAGAACCAGACGTGTGATTAAGGCGGTCATATAGCCTGTCACGCGAGACATGGATGTGAAGCCTTCCCTGTACTCGTCATACATGAAAAACCTGATCTCTTTTTCACCACTCCTGCCGTAAACCTCCATCACGGAGAAATCCGGTGAGTCATAAGTCATCACAGGTATTAATAACTTCATAGTAGTCTCTACGAACTCATCTCTGAAAAAGCCCAACTCTTTTAAAATCTTCATCCTAGTTAGGTGGCCGGGCCACCTGAGGGTATACTCAATCAAGTTTCTAGCTTTAATGGTGCTCAACAGCGTTCTCAGACCGTCTGTAGGGAATCTCTCGAACTTGAAGTTCCTTATGCTCACCTCCTCAATAACTTCCAGAGGGTCTCTCATCACTAGCTTACCGTTTACTACACACCTGGCTGGACGCAGGTATTCTTCTATTAAGTCTTTAGGGGAGAAAAGCACCTGATGGTACAGGGGTGGTCTGGGCTCCTTAGGCAAGCCACCAACGTTTATGATAGCTTCGTCTAAGACGCCTAACCTGCTCTGCACGTACCCGACTAAGACGTTGCTAAGTCCTGGCGCGAACCCTGCGTCCACAACGATGCTTACTCCTCGTCGTATAGCTTCGTCGTTTAGGGGAAGCGGGTCTTCAGGCATGAAAGACACGTCAACAAGATCACGCCCCGCAACCAAAGCCTTCCTAAGTATTTTGAAGCCGAGAAAACCGGGTAGCGCGTTAACTATAACGTCATAATCTCTAAGTATTTCCTCAAGTACTTCGTCTTTAGACAAGTCTAGCTTAAGCGTCTTAGCAAACCCCTCGACCTTCTTTAACCTAGTCTCATCCCTGTCCACAACCGTAACCTCAAAATCACTACTTAAATCATACGCTGTTAGAGTCCCCACGCTACCAGAACCCAATACTAAAACTTTCATGACGTAACCCTCGTGTAAAATATTTCAGGGATCTAAAATAAATTTTAAAGTATACTCACGACCGAAAGCCCGCATTGCAGAGCGGGAATCTCCAACGAGATAAGGATTTGACCTCCTCCCCCGTCCCAAAGATCGAGGCTTTCAGTCGTAATATCTGAGAGCTTCGCTAGCTAATCGCTAACTCCACCTGCGTTTCCATCGTGTACTTTACAGTTGCTGGTTGCAGAGAACTTCTATTAAAGGTTTTATCACAGAATCCTAAGCCTACAAAAACCTCTAGTAAGAGGGTGTAGGGAGGGTGCTAAGTATTTTCATTAAAGCTACGTTTTCCGCATGAAGCTACTTAAACCACAATTGTTATGCCTGAGTTTCACACGTAAGAAAACAGTAGCCTAGCACGCAAGACCAAGGTAGCGGAGTATTTCCTGTCTTATCCTACAAGATAGAAGAACTCCAATTATGTAGAGGTAAAAACCCACCCATGGCAGAGCTTTGCTCCAATTGAAAACTTAGCCTTGTGGTTTTCTATCTCATCACTGAGCCCATGAGGTACGTTAGTAATGCTGAACATTGAGGGAAAAGCACTAATAGATAAGGGGAGGTCTACTTGAGATGTGATAAAAGGGTCTAAGTGACTGATTAAAAATATTGATTAATTAAAAACTATGGATATCTTGGCGCTACGAGGATTTCGTAGTTCCGTGGATCATTATCTTTATACCACCACCAATAGTAGCGTGTAGCATTAATTCTAATAGCTGGTGTAGTGTATTGAGTGTCATTTCTTACTGCTTTATAGAAGTCTACATTTAATGATGCTGTCCAAACTCCCGCATACGTGAAGCCTACAGTAATGCTGGAAAGGGGTATATCTATCTCGTTAGTTCCATTGAACCATATTAGCGTTTCGCCAAGAGATCCCTGCACTCTATAATAGGGCGGTGTTGGCGGAGTATATGATTGGAGATCACATGGTAACATGGGGTCCTCACAGCTCCTTGCAACACTTAGTATATTAGTTGGGTAAAGAAGCCAATATGTAA